>JACPDY010000065.1 GCA_016183775.1 Bacteroidota bacterium | reverse complement strand
TCGAGTATTTTTATGAGCAAGGGCTGAAAATTGTAACAACTATCAGAAGCAACATGAAAAATAAACTTGTGCCCGTGTTTGAAAGACTGGTTTTAATGAAACGTGGTGTCATAGAATCAATAAAAGATTTATTAATGACATTATGTGACATAGACAACACAAGACATAGAAGCCCAGTTAACTGTGTAACTCACGCTTATGCTGGTGTAGCTGCTTACACGTATTTAGAAAAGTTGCCCTCGATTTTTGCTAAAAAATTAGGATTTGCCTAATCCATAGCTCACGTTATTTAGCCTTCCGGTTCTGATCCCGAACTTATTCCATACCAATCAACCTTACGGGTCAGGTACATGATTGTGGCAAGAATTATAAATAACCCTGAGCTTCCGAGTAAAAGGGAATAATCTTCCAGTTGCATTAAAGAGTAAAAGAACCCATAAAGCAAAGCGAGCAAAGCGCTGAATATAACCGTAAGTTTGTTGTTTTTGAAGACATTTTTAGCGTAAAAAGTGATCAGTGCGAGAATGCTTATGCATCCTATTAGATAAGCGGAATCAAATTTCAAATGTTCGGAAATGGAAAGTAACAACACATAGAATAAACAGACAGCGAAACCTACTAATAAATACTGGATCGGGTGGATGCGCTTTTTGTTTAATACCTCTACAAAAAAGAACGTAAGGAAAGTTATAATAATGAATATGATACAATATTTTACCGAACGCATGGCCTTTTGGTATTCATCAATAGGCAATAACAGCCTGACCCCGAATGAGGCCGAAGAATAATCGGAAGGGGTTTGATATTCATTTGTAACAGGAGAAATGAAAGAGCCTAAGCCCTGCTGCGGATAATTGCGGTTAAGCTGCAGAACTTTCCAATCAGCTGTAAACCCCTGTGTGCTTACTTCCCGTGTATCGGGCAGAAACGCGCCTTCAAACTTTGGGCTGTCCCAGTTTGAATGTAATGAAACGGTTGTTTCTTTTCCGAATGGCAGAAAGCTCAGTGAAGTGCTTCCGTTCAGGTTAACATCGAAGTCGAAAGCATACGTTCCCTGTTTTAGAAGTTCGAATCCGAAACTCGCTCCGGATGTAAAGATGTCATGTGTCGGTAGCCCGGGATTAAATGAATAAGAAGTGTCATTCATTCTGAAGGTAATGGCTTCATTGATCCCTTTCATATCAGGAATGCCAAGGGATATTGACGCGTCATTGAACAGGCAGCTGCTTTCCGGTATATTCAGTGCTTTAATATCGGGGGAACTGAATTTTCCTGTGACATGCAGTTTGGTCGAATACAATACCACAACATATATTCCACGGTAACGTTTTTCAGGGGTTACTGTACCGGTAATTTTTATCTGGTCAGGTAAAAAATGGGCATAACGGATCACGGTTTCAGACTGGCCTTTATCATCTTTAATAATTGTAGTGTAGGGAATGGAAAGTACCGGACCTCCAAAGGTTTGAGCATTGCCCCACTTGGAGCTGACCTCATCAATTGCACTATCGCGTAAACTTTGCCGCTCATAGATTAACGAAGTAAGCATAGAAGTAGGGATGAGTAGAATTAAAATAAGAACCCCTATTGAAATAAGTTTAAGTGTTACCGATCTTTTGGCCCAATTGTTCAAGCGCTCAAAAACAGAAGGTCTTTCCATGGTATAATTTTGATGATTTATAAAGAGGTAACGTACTTACTAAGGATTTATTACAGATCGAATCTGTATATAACCGACATATCGGCATTGTTTTTTACCGACACTCCCAGGTCTTTAATAATGCCATTTCCTAAATCATAAACCCATCCGTGAATATGAGGAAAATTCCGTTCATTCCATGCATTCTGAATAGTGGAAGTTTTGCATAAGTTCAGCACTTGTTCAATAACATTCAATTCCACCAGTTTTTTTGATTTTTGGTTTTCATCGCTGATTTCATCAAGTTCTTTCTGGTGCAGCCTGTAAACGTCTTTTATGTTCCGGAGCCAGTTGTCGATAAGCCCGAATTGTTTATTGCTTAGCGCCATAGCAAAATGCAGAGATAAATTTTAAACAACCTCTGAAACAAAATAAAGATTAAAGTACGGTAAAATCAAAGCAAGAAAAATTTTTTTGTCAGCCTTTTACCGGGGATGTCTGATCTGGTTGGGAAGAGGACTTAAGATACCTGACAAAGGCGCATCTTGCGAATGCTATTAAATGCAGCCTCTGGTCTTTCAATCGTTAGCAGTAAGGAGTTCATGTAACTGCTTTTAACGCCTTCTTCCGCCGCTTCTGTTCTCGCCGCCGGATCTTCTTTCAGGGGTTCTGTTTGTCCCTCCCGCGGGGCTTCTTCTTTGCCATTCATTGATGCTCCTGTTAAACCCTGTGTTAGAGCGGGGGTGAACCTGGTAATGATGATCAAAAAAATCGGATGCCCGGTGATAGCGCTGATAATAATGAGGGTGGTTATAATACCACCAGCCAAAATGATAACTGGGCATACCAAAGAATACAATCCTTCCGCCCGGGTTCCAGTAAAAGCCCGAATGATACCACCAAGGATAAGGATGCCAGTATGGTGTTTCGTACCAATAAGGGTATCCGGCCCAATAGGGGTAGGGAGGAGTATTGTAAATTACGGTTACATTACGATCCCCGCTTTGGTAAACGTCATCCAGCTCTTCTTCATCCTTTGCATACTGACCCGATACCTGCTTTAATTCTTTTTGAACGGTCGAATCTTTGCTGATGCCGGCCTTCCACTCTTCATACTCTTCTCCGCTTTCTTTGGCGATCTGTGTATTAACTGAGTCTGCAATATGTTTAACCAACGTCGGATCGCGCTTATACAGGTCGCCCAATTTAATGGTTGTTTTAATATCCGATATTAATATGGAGATCAATTCGGGATTACGTAAAAGTGTGTTATATGAACGCTGAACATCAGCTGGAAAATCATTGACCAGTATTTTATACTTCGATTCGAAATCAAGGCGGATATTTTCTATTTCAACCAGAACAGGATATTCATTCTTTACAAAATAAATGGCCGTCTTCTTTGTTTCCTGCGGGTAAACTTTCAATAATATGCCCAACTCAGTATCTGATTTATCTTTGTTGCTGATAAGCATCGGCAATAGTCCCGGAAATCGTGAAATATCCCAAAGTTGTTTTTGTTTGCTTTGCTTGTATTTCGACACGGCTTTTTTAAAGGAAGCTGCGGTGTTCTTTTGAATTTCTTCCAGTCGGGTAAATCCCTGTGGATAAGTAGCGGCATTAAAGATTGCTATGCGGCTTGAATCGGGGTAGCTGAATAATATACGTGCAGATGAACTATCATTTAAAATAAGTTTATGCATCACTGCTGCATTATTTTGCGCCCACACACTTGTTGAAAGCGCTGATACTATAAGGACAATTACTTTTTTCATTTTCAATAATTATTTATAGCCGAAAGTAAGAGGGATCAGTTGCCTTATCCATGACCGATATCAGTACAATGATTGTTTTATATCATCTTCCGGACTTACAGTAAATCTGGGGGATAAAAAAAGATAAGCAGCAGGAGTTGTATTACTTCCCGCAGTCGTTCAAAAACTCATTTTCTACCGGGTAGCCCAGGTCTCTTGCTTTGATGAAATCCTGACAGTAATTGCCATATATAAGCAGTTTTTTTATTCGTCCCCGCATGTAATGCGGGTAGCCTTCATCGGGGATCATTTCTATAGCTTTATCACAATCCGCCAGTGCCGAAAGTACATTCGGGTCGGATTCGTTCACCGTAACTTTATACGGGATGCTCCATTCAGCATTAAATGCCCGCGGGTTTATATCGGTTTTAACCTTGACCAATGTCATCCTGGTCTTATTTGTAAGATTAATCTTTGCCACAGCCCGGTTTACATAAGCCGCGGCAAAGCCGGGATTTAATGTAATGCATTTGTCAAAATCGTAAAGGGCCTTTTGATATTTTTCGAGAGCAAGCAAAGTAGTGCCGTGCACATTGTGAAAATCTTCTTTCCCGAAATCTTTAACGTCCGGTGCAAGAGTTATTCCCTTTTCAATTTCAGATAAAGCGTCATTATAAAGCCCCAATGCGAATTTACATATAGCAATACTAACCTGTATAGAGGCCAGTGAACCATTGTAGTACATATTAATATTTTCGGGTGTTGCATCAGCGAACCTGGGATTACTCTTAATATCAGCTAATAATTGATCTTTATTTTCTAAAGCGGAGTAATAACTTTCCAGGGCACTTTTATAGTTTTTAAGTGCGAGGAGGGAATTTCCCCTGAAAGATAATGCCATTGGGGTTTTGGGAAATTTCTTCAGGCCCTTTGTATAAATTTCCACAGCGTTTTGAAATTGCTGACGGTCATAAAACGCCATTCCCCTTTGAAAATAAAAACCCGGTTTCGTTGAATCGCAGTAATCATTTACTGCATATTCAACTTCTTTAATAAGTGAAGGATCATTAATATCAAGTTCCTTTATTAATTTTAATACAGTAAAGTTGTCACGGCATGATCCGTCAAGATCATTCAGTTTATACCTGGCTAGGGCCCGGTTCTTATATGGAAGAAGATCATTCGGATTCAGCTCAATGGATCTTGAATAATCTTCAATAGACTTGTTGTACTCATTAAGCGCATCGTAAATTGCTCCCCGGCCGGTAAAGAGAGAATGCAGATTGCTTTCGAGTTGAATGGCTGTATTAATATCCGCCAGAGCTTCCTGAAGCATTTGGTTGCTGAAATAGACACTCGCCCGCTGGAAGTAAGAATTATAATTATCCGGTGCCAGCTCCACGGCTTTGTTCAGGTCGGAAATAGCATCTGAAAAGTTGTTTTGATGCGAGATAAAATTTCCCCGTTGAATGAAATAGTTGGCATTTTTTGAATCGAGCTCAATGGTCTTGTTGTAGTCGGCTAGTGCGCCGGGTTTGTCATCCAGGTATTCTTTCAGGTTGGCCCGGGTTATGTAAAGTATAGCATCCTTTGGGTCAATGGCGATAGATCGGTCAAACAGTTCAAGCGCTTTTGTATTATCATTTTTTACCAGGTAAATACGGCCCATATTCATATAACAGCGGGCACATTTTGGATTTACTGCTAAAGCATCGTTGTAATATTTTTCTCCAATATCAAGTTGGTTGTCGGCAATATGCAGGTACCCGAGCCATCGCAAGGCTTTTTCATTTTTCGGATTTGATCGTATTTCCTCCTTAAAATACGGAATTAATTTTTCCTCTTGCCCTATACGTTTGAGTGAGTCAACAATTTTATCGTATTTATCGTTAGCCTGTCCGAATAGCCCGAGTTTACAGAGGATTAATAATACGAGTGAGAGATGTTTCACTTGAACATATTTTATAAAATGCTGATAGTTAAAAGGAGCTCGCATTATATATTCATTCCTATTTGTGTTTATTAAACGTCCTCAATACGATGCCACACAGCAGGAGTCCAATTAAAAAACTGTACTCTCCCCTTTGGCTATTTGAATGGTATAACTCAATTCATTACAATTCCAGCCGAAATTAGCTAAAAAAATTTGAGAATGGAATTGAGATCAAACAAGGGGCTTTCAGAAAGTATTGTGATTTTGTTTTGTGGTATTGATATGTGAAATAGCATGGATTTAAGTGATCAAAATACCCGAATAGCCGGCTTCTTTCCCGATCGAAAGTAGACCAGCGAACTAATCCATAGTGTTTAAATGTTGATACGTAGCCCCCAAAATGAGAATTGTCGAAAAGATGCAACATTTATAGATATTATCTCGTAAAACAGGTGATTGAACAGAAATGCCATGGAAAGTGGACAATTTAACAAGGAAAATGTAAAAACAGCGTACGATCTCTTATCGGATGGCTTCAAAGGCAAGCCGGGCATTTTAGGCGTTTTGAGTCTGGGGGAAACCAGGATCACCCTTAATAAAGTTGAGAACAGAATATTGACCAAAGCCATTAAAAACAAAGATTATTATGAAATAAAGAGAATTGTGAAGAAGATACATATGAAATAGTTGAATTCTGTTCCATTCCGAAATCCGTCAAACATACAGTCAAATATAAGTTAGCGTTAAATCAAACGGTTTATCACTATGTTCTACTATAGTAATTTCAATAGAATTCTTCTGTTTGGCAATTAGTTTATTTATATTTATCATATTGCTTTCCGGCATATATAGGTCCATACAATCTTTAAGTACTATTCTAAGTATTTCGTCCCCATTTTCTTTAACAGAGAAAATAATACTATCTGCACTTTCAAACCCGATATCAAAGGTGCAATTTAACACCATAAAGTTTTTTTGAAAAAAGGTAATTGTGTGTGACAACTTATCTGGGTTGCTCTGAATGCCTCTATTAAAAGTAAGTTCCATAATATATTTTAATTTCTTTCCTCTAAAGATACCTAATCGGGGATTATGATGGGCTCCCTATTTATCAAGACTAATTTTAAGCAATTGTTGTGGATTAACTGAGTGCAGGAGCGGATTATTTCATGATCCGCTATTTACCTGGAGTCACAAAGCAAAAAATCAATCCCGCCTAAGCGGGATTGATTTTCTTTTTTCTCCATGCCAATTCAAGCGAAGCTTGATTGTCATTCCGAAAAAACAAAAGGTCAGCCGAACTGGCTGACCTTTTACTTTTATCCGAGGACAGGAGCGGAGCTATGAGATTACACCTATAAACACTTCTACACCTTTCTACGCAATGTTTAGCTTTGCCCCAGTTCAATTTAAATCGTATAAACATCTGTACATACGTATAAATATTTGACCGAATTCGGTACCTGTTAAGTATCTATTAATAAACAGTAGCTCTTTGAGAGAATATATCACCTCAAACATGTTTCTTTCTGACATGCGCGAATATGTTGGATTTGGGATAGGGGAAACTGATTCGATCTAACATACAAAATAGATCAGCTACTTAACTTAAATCCCGAAAGTTATATTCCCTGGTATGACCTTGAATCCTCCCGGTCGAAGAAGTATATAATTTAAACGGTAATGTTGGTTCAAATTCTATAGTAAATTTTGATAAATTAATTTTTTTTAGACCATTGAAAAGGGGTGATGATTTGGCAGGCATACTGTCAACATATATGGTATTGTAGGATGGTTTAAAGTAGTTAATTAAACCAGCTTCATATAATGTAAGTGTAGATTTTCTTTTTATTTTATCCTTAGTAAGTAATTCTCTCTTTACATTATTGTAAAAATGTTTTGACTCTGTTGAGGAGGGTTTTCTTACATCCATTAATGCAGATTCTTTCACAGCTGAGATTAATAAAAATATTTCCTTGTCAGGATGATTCTGGTTGTAATCTGAAAGGATTTTCGGGAATGTCTGATGCTTGTCTAATCGCTTTTTTACTGGAAGGTTATCTGATCCTTGCATTGCCTGACCGATATATAAAATCTCATAATCGGCAATTTCTTTATGGACTAATTGAGAAGAATGATTATCCAAGAAAAATGCACATTTTGAAATAAATACGTTCCCGTCAGAGTCATTCAATGAAAACCTTCCATACGGAAATTCTGTATTTAATTTAATGTCAGAAGTTGGATGAAAAGGATTTTCAAATAAAATTCTTTCGAAGAATTGATTTCCTTGTTTGCTAACTAAAAAAGTTAAATACAAATTTCCGTTTTCGACTGTTAGACTTTAAAAAAGTTCTTTCCATTTAATACAACATTGCCTTGTGTCCATAGCATAACCTCTTGAGACCCTGTTTGCAAGTAGCTACCCCGATCGATTGGAAAATTATCTGCTACTGGCTTACCATTGGAGTTCACATATTTTATCCCTCGCCAGTTAGTATTCTCCACAATTTGTAATAGCTCCAATTTTATATTTCCTGGAATTGCATCAAACGCTCCATCAATTTCATTTCTTGTGAAATGAGTTGTTTTATGAACAATAAGCCGTTTGGGTGATCTTCCAGAGTGGCGCTTCTGATATAAACTTAGGCTCTTCGACAAAAGCTTACGCATTTCTGACCGAGTTAAAAACGGATTTTCACCAATTCTAAAATCAAGTTCCCCCGCATCATAAGCAATGAATTCCAATCCAGTTCCATCTGAGTCAAAAACTTGGCTACAACATGTTGTAAAATCAAATTGGTTTGTTTGTTGATTAAAACGTGTTGAATAACTTAAACCTAAGAAGGCCGTCTCTTCATCCATTGCTGCCAATTTCCAAGGAACACCGCCCGCTTTCACATATAGTGCAATACCAAGTCTCCACATTACACTACATCGACACCTGTATTTTATTACACTCCCTTCCCTTAATATTTGAGTAGGGATACTATTTATGGCTGTAGTTGCTTTAAGAAAATCATGGAGATCGAATCCCGTATCAGCATCCTCAAATCCTGCCTTCCAAATTTCGGGTAGATAAATAAATAAAACATCAAAATCCTGTTTCCTCTGACTCATACTTCGTATTGCGTTCCCAAGTTCTTGGCTTAAGGTAATGTATGGCTTATTTGAGGTGCTTTGAATTTTATTTCCATCGATCTGTACGGATGATCCTTCAGCAAGTAATTCAATTTTCGTCTTAAATGTATTTTCAAATCCAGTAAATGAAGGCAAATAGTTTACCCTTTCGAGAGGAGAATGAGTCCGCCCTAACTCATTAACTAGTTTTTTATCTTGTTCTTGAAGCTCTGTACTGGTATTTTTTAGTTTTTCCGAAAAATAATCGCCGTGTATTTTTGTAATGTAAGGCCTTAAATCTGAATGATATTTTTGGACGGCAGTGGAGATGTTATCTAACGTTGCTACAAAAAAATTATCCATAGTTTTAAATTGTCCTACTGCCGCGTTTTCAAATGCTTTATCAAAGTTGGTAGTAAAAATGAGTCTTATTAAATCGTTTTTCATTAATACTCCAATAACTTTATGTCCAAAACTATTTTGCATTCCCTGAAGCTGCTGCATTAAATATGTACTTCTATCGGTAGCTGAAGGATACGCCTCCTCGAAATAGACGGAATATTCATCTGTTGAATTACTCTTAGGATAACTTTGCTTAGCATCAAAGTAAGATTGGATTTGATTTCTTATTGCGGGATCGGATAAATTATTGAAAAGTGAAATATCATATCTTTCTAAAGAACAATAAATCCTTCTCTTAAATTCCCATACTAAATCACTTGCTGTCGGCATACCTGCTGAAACGGAGGTACCAGCTCCAAAAAACCACGCGAATTGTTTTGCCCGTAAAGGATATAGTCGTACAAATTCTGATAGCAACATGTAAATAAATTAAGGGAGGCAAAGTTGCCCCATTTTACCATCATAAACAAACAATAAATAGACGTTTTACCCTAGCGTTGCCGGATGGAATGCATGTTTGTGTATCGTAGCGAGCATTTGAACTTCTTCAGATTGCAACCCTTTTTGTTTGATTGTGTTGTCCGAACAGGATTCAAAGGGTTCAAGTCCAACTCAGACCCCACCTATCTTATACAATCTCCCGTCAATTGTGATGATTAAAAATTGAAATACCTATTCGGTCAAACATGCGGTCAATTAAAACCGTTATTTCGTTGAGAATGTATGGACCTATCCTAAGGTTATTCTACAACTATTTTATTACTGAGTAGTTTATTGTTATACAATGCACTAATCATATAAATGCCTTTCGCAAAGCATTGACTATCTTCTATCGGAAGAGTTCCACTACCTTGGGTGTCAGTCATTATTGTTTTTGAATAATATTTTTCACCAAGTATATTTCGTAACTCAATTAACACCGGAGTTTCTTTCTGAAGATCAGGAAACTTCAGTGATAAACTATTTTCAATAGTTGTAATTATGGGGTTCGGGTAGACTCGAAGAGCCATTGGTTCATTTCTTTCAAAATCTTCAATTGATAATGGAGCAGCATATTTAAAAATAACTCCTAGGTCATTTGCACCACCATTTATTGTAAGGCCATAAAAGCCATTCGATGAAGGAGTCAAAGAGCCAATTGGATCGCAGCCACTCGTAGAACATTTAAAGTCAAACAATTTAGAATAACCTGTGCCATCAGTTTTGATTTTGAAAATGACCCCATTATTGTTAACTCCACCATTCGCAAATCCATACAGATAATTATTTGCAACAGTAAGATAACCTGGGCCATCAGCGCCTGTTATTGTACTAAAGTCAAATAATTTTGAATATCCAGCACCACTAGTATTAATTTTGAATATACAGCCAACGCCAAGGCTACCCCCAGCAGCCGATCCAAATAATTCAGTACCAGATAAAACAAGCGGAGATGGACTAGATTCAGTGGTAATATTAAAGTCATGCAATTTGGAATACCCAGTTCCATCAACATTTATTTTGAAAAGGCATCCATAACCATTCGTGCCACCTTCCAATGTTGCCCCATATAAGACACTTCCTGAAAGTATAAGAGGGCCCATTGGTCGACTTCCATTTGACGAATTAGTGAAATCGTAAATTGTTGTAAATCCAGTTCCATCTGTGTTTACTTTAAAAATACTACCAAAAGAAGATGAAGCGCCGTATGACGTTGCTCCGTATAATACACTCCCGGAAAGTATTAAATTTCCATATGGAGTAGCACCATTTACATCTATATCAAAATCAACTAATTTGCCAAATCCAGTACCATCTGTATTAATCTTGAAAATACAGCCTTGACTGTTATCACCATCATTTGGGGATGTGCCGTATAATACATTTCCTGAAAGCATTAATCCACGTGGATATGCTCCCAGTGAAAGGTTAAGGTCATGTAAACTGGTAAATCCTGTTCCGTCAGTATTGATCTTAAAAATGCCGCCATAGCCATATGTTCCACCCTGATCTGTTGTCCCATATAGCACATTTCCATTAAGCACCAATGAACTAGATGGGTTTTTGAGATTTGTACCACCAAGAAAGTCGTACAGTTTGGAATATTGAGCTTTAGTTTTAATGTTTCCAAATAATACTAGAAGCAACAGTAGATAGTAGTTTTTCATTTGCAAATGGTTTATGGTTTTAATTAATTCATTGGAGAATTAGGGTTAATGTGTATTTGTGTCACAATCGAAGGCTTCAATACAGCAATTTAGGCAAAAAATCATCTAAAAGGTAATAGTTTACTGTTTTGCTAGAAAAAGATTGTAAATACTTTATTTTCATACTCTACCGAAAATGAAAAAACCCTTGAAAAAGAATAATTTCAAGGGTTTTAGAGGACAGGAGCGGATTCGAACCGCTGTAGCAGCTTTTGCAGAGCTGAGCCTAGCCTCTCGGCCACCTGTCCTTTTTAAGAACTACGAATTTAAGAATTAATTGGCAATCCTTCACTGTTTGCCGCATTTTGCTGCATTGCATAGGCTCGTATGCAGGATTCGCATAGGCAATTATCATACTGTTGTCGTAATTTGTCGAGTGTGGAGGACGATAAATTGTAGCGTTCACACCAGCAGCCCCTTTTTTCGGCACCACAATGAAAATCCTGAGAACATTTAACGCACTTTTTTATCGGCATCAGGAATGAACTATAACACTTACTTTTTCCACATCTCCGTTTATCGGAGGGTTGAGCTTTGTAAGTTTTACTTCCGCGTATTGAAGTGTGGTAAATTTCTTTTTGAGATCATTAATAATTCGCTGCGCAACCGGCTCGATCAGTTTTGAACGAATGGCCATTTCGGCCTTTACAATTTCGTATACCTCACAATAGTCAATGGTTTTGGAGAGGTCGTCGGTTTTTGCCGCTTCACTCAGGTCGGCTTCGATGGTAACATCAACTAAGTAATTACCTCCAATGCGGGCTTCTTCGTCCATGCAGCCATGGTAGGCATATAATCGGATACCTTCTACAATGATTTTCATATTTTTATCAATCCTTTATTGAAATAATAAAGCTATAAAAAAGAATGACGCTAAATTATCGAAATGGTTTTTATATCCTTCTTTTTCATCAAGCCAATTGGCTGCGCAAATTCACCCAGCCCATTCGCTTTCATTAGTCCTTCAACTTCATTTTTAAGGCTGGGCACAATTGTGAAAAGCAATCCCCCGTTTGTCTGCGGGTCACATAAAGTGAGTAGCGATTCTGCGCTTATTCCCTCCGTTCGTTGTTCGTAAGCGTTCCAGTTTTTGAAGGTATTATCCGGTACGCACATTTGGGTTGTATAATGAGCGAGTCCTTCGATCAGGGGAACTTTGCTGTAATATAATTCCGCCGACAAGCCTGAACCTGCTGCGATTTCAATAAGATGTCCCAGAAGTCCGAACCCGGTAACATCAGTCATAGCTGTAACTCCGGTAATTTTTGCGAGTTCAGTGCCGAACTTATTGAGTTTAACCATTTGTTCAACCGCAATTCCCCTGTGTTCTTCTTTTAATAAATTTCGTTTTGTTGCTGTGGATAGAATGCCCACACCGATTTTCTTAGTGATATAGATCAGGTCACCTTCTTTTGCTGTTGAGTTTTGTTTTAAATTTTTCAATTCAACAATACCATTTGCCGATAATCCGAACATCGGTTCCAGCGTATCAATACTGTGTCCTCCTGCAAGAGGGATGCCGGCCTCTAAGCAAATACTACGGGCCCCTTCAATTACTTTTTTAGCCAGTTCAACAGGTAATTTGTTTACAGGCCAGCCTAAAATAGCCAATGCAAGTGTCGGATGGCCACCCATAGCGTATACATCGCTAAGGGCATTGGCTGAAGCAATGCGGCCAAAATCATACGCGTCGTCGACAATTGGCATAAAAAAGTCGGTGGTGCTGATGAGTCCCGTTCCATTGCCCATGTCGTAAACAGCGGCATCGTCGTTGGTAGTGTTCCCGACAATTAACTTATTGTGTATGGGTGAAATGGCATCTGATCTTAATATCTCTTCAAGCACTTGTGGAGCTATTTTGCAGCCGCAACCCGAACTGTGACTGTATTGAGTCAGTTTTATTTCGCTCATCGAATGATCATTTTACTTGTTTTATTTCAGACGCGATAAAATCTGCATCTATTTTTTCAAATATGTATTTTTTTACGGTTGCCGTTTCACGCTGTTGTAACCCATGATCATAGGTTTTGTCGTAATAGGCCAGGCATATTTCGCAGGTGGTTTTAAGATCATTGGCTTCAAGTGCCTCCAAAGCTTGTTTTGCCTGAAGCCCCCCAAGCCGCTTGGTAATGCGTGTTATAGCTTCTGCTAACTCTTTTTTGGTGAACTGCCCGTATTCTTTTGTTAAATACTCAGCACGTATATTGAATGGGATATCGATGTAAGCTACTTTTGCTGCACGCATCTGTTCCCACATGCCCGCCGGTATTACTTTTTTCCCGATCAGCCTGCTCTCATCTTCAAGCCAGATGTGTTTTAACGGATCAAACCTTTTAAGTTCAATTGCCAGGCAATTTTCAAACTGTTCCTGTGTTGGCTGTTTTTCCTCTCCGATCGAACCAAATGAGGAACCTTTATGATGTGCTAATTTTTCAAGATCTACAACCTGCTCCGATTGTTCTGCCAGCTTTTTTAAAACCAAAGTTTTTCCCGAACCTGTTCGTCCTCCCAGTATAATGTACTTACGGTTACCATCAAGAGTTGCTAAAACATATCGCCTGAAAAATTTATACCCACCTTTAAGCGTATAAACTTTGTACCCGTATAATTCCAGCAGCCAGGCAACACTGCTGCTGCGCATCCCTCCACGCCAGCAGTGCATTAAAATAGATCTCACCCCGGCCCTCTCTCCCTCCATTGTCGGGACAAACTCCATAGAGGAGGCAATGGATGTAGTGTCCTGATTAATAATGGTTTCAACTTTTAAAACAAGTTCTTTCATTTTAGGGCCGACAAGTTCGAGTCCCTTTAAGAGGGCAGGTTGGCGGCCCTGTTGTTTGTAAATAGTTCCGACAATAGCCCGTTCTTCATTTGTAAATAATGGCAGGTTGTGCGCTCCCGGGATATTGCCTTTTTCAAATTCAGCAGGCGTGCGAACATCCAGTATTGGATATTCCCGGGATAGGATAAGAAATTGTTCGATGTCGATACTTGTAGGCAAGTGTGCGTTTTTTTCAATCCTACCCCTGTCAGGGTTTTAAGCCCTGACAGGGGTAGGGTGTATGGTGTGTGCGGAAATTACACTAATTCCGAATTATTATGACAATAGACAAAATTTTCCAAATCCTCGAAGTATTCAATAACCGCAGAACGATTTATAAATGAATTCTCTTTTCCTGAAATAATCAAATGGTAAGATGAATTCTCCCATTTCTCAGGTTGAATACACAATCCTGCTTCTACGGGGTTAAAATGAATATAGCGTATCACATTTATAAGGTGTCTTTCTTCGCTAATTGAAACTCGTTTGAACGGCCGCATAAATAAACTGCCTTTACGTTTTTGTTGTTTGTTATAAGCTTGAGTATATCCATTGAGCCAATTGGAAAATTGTCGACTGATATGATTTGAAAGAAATTGTTCTTTCTCAAACCCTGATAGGTTTCCAAACCCTATCAGGGTTTGAATGTTCTTGCAATTATCAAGAAAATGTTTTTCAATTATATTCTCTTCTTTGCACTGAACTAAGAAATGAAAATGATTAGGTAAAAGACAATAACAGTAGGTGTTAACTATAGGTGAAATATATTGCTGGTATTGCCGCAGGAAGTATTTATAATTTTCAGGAGTTGAGAATAATTTCTCATTTCCATTTGCCCTGTTGTAAATATGAAAAATGGAACCGGGAACCAGCGGGGCGATATAATCTTTCATTCTTAGTTAATCTTGTTTATCCTGTGTGGCCAAACCCTGACAGGGTTCTAAACCCTGTCAGGGTTGTGCGCTAGCACTAGCCATATTTATATTACAGTCTTACTTCCGGCAATGTATATTTTCTTCCGGCATTCACTTTTTTCAGGTGATCCATCAACGGCGCAAAGTAATCAAGCATAGCGCGGGCGCTGAGGTCTTCACCTGTTTTTTCTTTTAATAATTTTCTCCAGTCGCCAACGGCGCCGTTTTTCATAACGCTGCCGATAAACTCGCCGATCTGTTTATTGCCAAAGTAATTCGTGGAATGAGGATCCTGGTGCAAAATATTTTTGGCAATGTGATCATGGAACTGGAACATCAGTACGGAAGCTAATGCGTAATCATAGTACTGGCCCGGGTCATCAATGATATGTGTTTTGGTGGCGGCATCGCAAAATTCTTCGCCGCGTTCTGCAGGAGGAACGATGCCCTGTTCGCGTTTAACAATTTCCCACCAGCGTTTGTTGAATTGGTCTACCGGAAGATTTTTTGAGTATAATTCATATTCAAACTCACTCATTGTCCCGGCCTGCCAATTTAATGCAACAATATGGCTGAGAGCGTCCTTTAATAAGGATTGAATGGAATCGGTCTTCGTTTTCATGTCGATCAATCCCAGTCCGGCTAAAAATGGTTTTTGCATAGCTGCCATCCCCATCATGCTTCCAAGTGCTTCATGGTAGCCACGATTGGCACCTTCGCGCATCACCATGGGTACAGCCGGGTTGCTGTAAGAAATGTAATAATAAATATGTCCCAGTTCATGATGCGTGGTTTCGTACCAATGAGAGTTGGGTTCAATACTCATTAATGAACGGACATCATTGTCAAGATTGATGTGCCAGGCGGAAGCATGATTATTTTTTTTGTATGTGGCATTGGCTTCCAATGGATACAGATCAGACTTTTCCCAGAATATTTTTGGTAGAGCAGGGAAGCCCATGCTCACATAAAAACGTTCGGCCTGTTCGGCAATCCATTCTTTGGTATACTTTTTTTCCTTGATAATATTATCCAGATCAAAGCCTTTAACGGTTACAATGTCGCTCCAATCCTGTCCCCAACGGTTAGGAAGCCAATGAGCAGGTATATAATCCGGAACTTCTTTAACATTATATTTCTTTGCCAGTTCATACCTGGCATATGTATGCAGTTCACGGTACAGCGGGTAGATCTCTTTATTTATTTTTCGCAAAAGCTGCATCATTTCATCAGTGCTCATACCATAGTCTGCAACCTGGTATGAATAGTAATCAGGGAAGTCAAGTCCCTGAACTGTTTTATTTCGCAGTTCACGTAATTTGACAAGCGTTTCTTTCAGACCTTTGCCCACTTCTTTGCTGCATTCCCAGGCCTGCAGACGTTTGCGGATCGCATTTTCTTTTCTTAAAATGTCGTCAATATTATTAGTGGTTACTGACTTGCCGTCTAATTTATAATCGAATCCATATAACTTTTCAGTGGCTCCCGTTTCTGTTTTTATGCGCTCCTTTACTATATCGGCAACGGTTTGTGGGCTGCCACCGGCAAAATAGAGTACGTGTTCCAGTTGTTCAACCTGCAGTGAATCCAATTGATCTTTATGTTCGAGGAATTTTTTTATTTTTTCAATATTTTCAATACTTCCGGTAAAATTGGCCAATGCCTGCGAAGCTTTTTCAGTGGCATTTGATGTTGCGGTATCGCCTTTGACAATATAAATCTGAGATTTCCATTGTGTTTCATTTGCTTTGGTGCTCAGCTCCTGGTATTGCTTGTTGTATGATTCAAGAAATAGAGTTACATCGTTTGCAATGTTTGTTTCCTCTTTCTTTGTTTCGTTGTTGCCGCAACTCAAAAAGATAACTGAGACAATAGCCGTGATAAATAATTTGTTTTTCATTTTTATAAAATTTGCCCGAAGTTAGGATTATAATGGTATATCGACTTGTTTTTTTAATGAATGGTTAAAATCGGGGATTAATTACTTTACTTTTATTTTTGCGGCAATTGATTTCACCTTTTCTACAAGTTCTTTAACATTGGAATCAACATGGTCATAGGTTAACGCAACACCCATCCTGCGATAGGGTCGGGTAGAAGGTTTTCCAAAAATACGCAGGTCCGAGCGTGTAACATTAAGCGCTTCTGCGAAACCCTGGTATTTTGGATTAAGACCTTCGGCTGAGGCCAATATTACTGCGCTTGCACCCGCATTCTCCAGTAAGATTTCAGGGATCGGCAGGCCAAGTATAGCTCGCGCATGTAATTCAAATTCTGAAAAATTTTGAGTTCCGGCTAATGTTACCATGCCTGTATCATGCGGGCGTGGTGATAATTCAGAAAAATATACGCCATTATCTGAAAGGAAAAATTCAACACCCCAAATGCCTGGGCCGGTCAGCGCCGCCGTTACTTTATCAGCTATGTGTTGGGCTTCTGATAAATGTCCGGGATCAATTGCGGCAGGCTGCCAGCTTTCCTGGTAGTCGCCACGCTCCTGGCGGTGGCCAATAGGAGGACAAAACAAAGTCGGGCTATTTTTTTGGGTAACGGTAAGCAGGGTGATCTCGGAGTGAAAGGAAATAAATTCTTCTATGATCACTTCTGCCATATCGCCACGTTTCCCTGCCTGCGCATAGTTCCACGCTTTTTCAATATCCGTTTCGGTTTTAATGTAGGATTGTCCTTTCCCCGATGAAGACATTAGAGGTTTTACCACGCAGGGGATCCCAATATTTTTAACGGCAGAACGCAGTTCATCAAGTGTATTTGCATAAGCGTATTTAGCTGTTTTTAATCCTAATTCTTTTGCAGCCAGGTCGCGGATCGCTTTCCTGTTCATTGTGAAGTTAGCGGCACGTGCACTGGGAACTACCTGTATGCCTTGTTTTTCATAATCATAAAATCGTTCCGTGCGTATGGCTTCAATTTCGGGGACAATGATATCCGGTTTATGTTTCGCAACAATTTTATCCAATGCTGCGCCATCCAGCATGTTGATGACTTCACGTTCATCAGCTACCTGTTGAGCGGGAGCATTATTGTAAGAGTCAACGGCTATAACATATTGCCCCAAACGTTTAGCGGCGATCGCAAATTCTTTGCCCAGTTCACCGGAGCCTAATAGCATGATCTTTTTTATCATATCCAATTATTGAGTGTGTTCAAATGGTCTCGGACTCGGCAGCAACCGCTCCTCCTTTATATAATTGATTTTTGTATTTAAGTGATGGGGATTTAATAAAAGGGCCAAGACCAAGCATACTCCATTTTTCATCAATTGTTTTTATTGTTTTTTCATCCGCACAAATGATATTAGGCCAATCCCGCAAAAAGCCATCCAGCTTTTTTGTTTTACGGGTACCGTCAAAACCAATGTGTGACATTGAATTTTCGTCTTTTGCCTGAATAACATAACTGTCGCGTTTAGGATCAATGTTATTGGCAAATCGCCAAATCACGTCAGCTGTATCATTCGCATCTACAGTATGTTCAACGTAGATAATCATTTTCACATTTTTAAATTCATCCAGCGTAAATAGTTGCTCGTTCAATTCCCTCACATGATTTTTTCTGTTCTTTTTCACCGAAATAAAAACAACCGATATGCCCTGTTGCAACAACGAATCATTCACCCCGACAATTTCCGGAAATTTGTTTTTTATATCGTCTGCATTCAACTTTGAACTTTGAACTTTGAACTTTGAACTCGAAATTTCTTCCGGAAATTTCGCCGTTGCATCCACACACATTTTTCCTCCAAACGCGAACTTAGAACAGGAATGATCCAACACATCCATTGGTCCCTGGCTTAAATATATATCGTTTTGCGGGTCAACATTTTCGGAAATTGCTTTTGCAATAGCCATGTAATTATGTATGTCAACCTTCTCATCTACAACAACAAGAATTTTGTTGAACATCATTTGTCCAGCGCCCCACATGGCGTTCATCACCTTCTGCGCATGCCCGGCGAACTCTTTTTTTATTTTTATTATAGTGAGGTTGTGAAATACACCCTCAACAGGCATCTCCATATCAATGATCTCCGGTAGCAAAGTCATTTTTATCGGAGCCAGGAAAATGCGTTCTGTTGCTTTCCCGATCCAGGCATCTTCCTGTGGAGGTATGCCGACAATGGTCGATGGATATATTGCGTTTTTTTTGTGAGTGATGCAGGTAATATGAAATTTCGGGTACATGTCGGCCAGTGAGTAATAGCCGGTATGATCACCAAAAGGTCCTTCAAGTATCAACTCATCATTGGGGTCAACATAGCCTTCAATAATTATATCCGCGTCAGCGGGAACATGTATATCCTGCGTTAAGCACTTTACAAGTTCCACCCTTTTTTTACGTAAAAAACCTGCGAGCATATACTCATCAACATTGGGAGGAAGCGGGGCTGTAGCGGCATAGGTATAGGCTGGATCACCGCCAAGCGCCACGGCAACCGGCATTTTGATCCCCAGTTTTTTGTACTCATTAAAATGCCCGGCAGAGACTTTGTGTTTGTGCCAGTGCATACCTGTTAGCTTTGGGCTAAACACCTGCATGCGGTACATGCCCACATTCCGAATTCCTGTATTAGGATCTTTGGTATTGATAACAGGCAGCGTAATAAATCTCCCCCCATCTTCAGGCCAGCATTTCATCACCGGAAATTTTGTGATGTCGGGATCTTTCATGATTACCTCCTGGCATTCACCTTTACCACGTATCATTTTAGGCATCCATGATGAAATTTCGCCCAGCATTGGAAGCATCTTAAGCTTGTCCAAGATGTTCTCTTTAGGGCCTGCCAGCTTTTTAAATAATATTTCAATTTCTTTCGCAATATCATCCAGGTCAGCAACGCCCAGTGCCATGCACATGCGTTTGTATGAGCCCATTGAATTGATCAGAAGGGGAAACCCGGTTCCTGTGTTCTCAAATAACAGGGCTTTATTGTTGGAAGATTTTGAAACGCGGTCAACTATTTCGGCGATCTCGAGTTCGGGATTTACATACTCTTTTATGCGAATGAGTTCGCCGCTTTGGTCGAGGGTGACTATGAAATGTTGGAGGTTTTTGTAGGGCATAGGAATTTAGATGCTAAATAGGCAGTTTTTAGTTAAATGGCATGAAAATTGAACATAATTAACATTTAAATGTTTGTTTTATAACACCTTAATTTGGAGGAGTCAATATTTATCGCATATATTTGCACATCTCATTAACCATGTGTTAAAGGAGTTACGAGGCCGTCTGTTATGGGCGGCTTCTGCTTTTTATATATTCATCGTACTCCTTCTGTTTTTTTCTTTTCTCGTGCTCATAGTTTAAAACAAATGCAGTCCAAGGTAAAATATAGTCCTTTCTATCATCCAATATCATAATATAGTCAGGTTCTCCGCTACCCATTTCAAGCCAGATACATAATCTATTTTTACCGTTTCTGATTTGTGGCCAAACCTTTAATTTAAGCGGGCTTGTAAATATTCTGAAATATGACTTTCGTTTTTTGATAAATAGGGGAATTGCTTGTCAAGTATATTTGTAACCTTCGCACTTTTTCTGGTAGATATTTCTTCCATGTTTTCATAAATCCCTATCATAAGAGGATTGAACTTACTAAGAAGATAATGTTGCACAGTTATTGTAACCTGGTCGCAGCGGTCATTTGACGCTATAGGAAAAATGCAGATAGGTTTTGTAGCTTTTGTTATTGCATGAGGAGTAAAATATTCATCTGCAAAAGGAACTTCATCAGGGGTGTATTTTTTTTCAAATCCATAATCTTTAAATGCTGAAGACAAAAATTGTTCCAGTGTTTCGTAGAAGGGATTCTTGTTCTTTTTCCAGGTTAATAGAACGAGAGAAGATAATTTTGAAATGGTATCTAACAAACACATAAGGTTAGGAAGAATAAATTGCCTGTCGGATATTAAGTAAATATTTCCATCATCAATACTAACTTGGTTTTCAGAAAGTATTTTTTTAATTAATTCTTGTTTGCTGTCACTTTCAACGTCAACATCATACGACATTTTCATTAAAGTCAAGCCGTAATCTTGTATAAGGAAAGCATCCCCCCTTTTTTCAATAAAGATTTCATAAATGTCTCCATCAGGATGATAATAGGGCAGCAATATCTGATAGATATGAGGTCGCACAGGAACCAAATCAAACATATCCATGAACTGCTTTTTTAAAGCCTCTTTTATTTCCTGAATCTCTTTCATTATTTTTTAAACATAGCTAATTGGTTAGGGTCCTCCTCCTCAATATCAAATATTTTCAGGTACTCTTTATAATTTGTAAAATTAAGTTCTTTAAAAAAATGCAGAATGGCTCCTTTAAAGGTTACATAATCCGCTTCCCTTGAATGATGTTCTGCCCGGATTCCTTTTGCAATTATTTCTTCCTTGGCAAAATGTTTATGAAATGATTCTATTTTTTTACCATCTGAAAATTTATTCGTGTGATCCTTATGTTCTCCGTTATAACGGACCAAATTAAAATCCTCATCTTCTTTGGATATATATTTCAGTCCAATAGAGAATCTTTCTTCAAATTTTTCACTTTGACGAATGAATACTTCCAATTTATGCGTATCATCTTCAGTACAAGCTTCCATAGTAAGTCTTTTACTCCTGTTAATCGACTTAAATTTAACTCTTTTAGAAGATGTTATTTTTTTTGCACAAGTTATAAGACTATCAATTTCTTGCTGTGTCATAGGACAAAATTACGAAAAAATCATGGGTCACTGGTCAATTCAGAATACCGTAGCAGTAAACACAACTATAAAATCAATTCTTTTTCTTCTTTTTCTTCTCCACCGCAAACAACCCTGCTGTATACTTCTCATACAACTCAAATAAAAACTCCATGCGTTTGGCCTCGGTTGTAAACGGCTGCTGGCGGTAACACAGATCAACTGCTTTATCAAGCTCCTGGTGGGCTTTTACCAATAGGGGTGGCATGGTTAATGGGTCGTACAAATCGGCTAATGAGCTGTTAGGAAACTCCGCTCTTGCATCTAACACCTTTTGCGCCGCTGTTTCAACGGCCTTTATTTGTTTTTCTGTTGGGCTCTCCGGCCAGGGGTAGTTGTTGTAGACGATTTTATTGGAATAGATAAAATCGCTTTTCATTCTGCCACATACATAACTCATCCAAGCCATGCGCATCTTACTTTCCAAAATGCCAAAAAGGTAATGGCTTTCGTTGGGAATGAATGATGCTGTATTGTTAATTATAAATTCAGGTTCAACATAAGCAAATGGAATATAGTTTCTCCTTTCCGATGAAACTTTTGGAAACATTAAATACTTTGTTGTTGGTTGTCTGTCTTCGGAAAATAAAGTTGGAAAATTTGCCCAATGTCTTGTTCTTGCTTTAGTGCTCGCTAATCGGAAGTTTTTTACTCTTTCAATTCGTTCTTGAATAAATGGAATGTTTCTAATTTCACTTATTGGTGCATCTTTCAGCCAAAGGCAATATCGAACGTTTCCATTAATAAAATCTCCGCCACCAACAAATGGTCGAATGAATTTTGAACTTTGAGGATACTTTTTCTTTAACTCAGTTACTTCGTCAAAGGTTAGCATAAAGTGTCCATCATCGGTTGTTTCACTGCCTTTAATAATTTCAGGAACATTACATAAAGGCTTTGTTCTTGTAATAATAAACATGTCTTTTCCCTCAACTAAGTAAGGAGTGATGTTTTTTACCCTAATTTCATGCGGCTCTCCTTTAATATCATCGTATTCAAAAATTCGTTTCTCATTAATATCAAAGTTGGAAAATCCAATAATTACGACATGTACAGCTGCATTACCTTTTGCCTCATTCCCCCATTTAAAAGTGTTATGAGCAAAATGAATTTTTATTTTATATTTTTTAAATAATTCATTCCATAAAATTCCAACTTGCTCGCCTTGAGTAATTGAATTGGTACTCACAAATGCACATTTTATTTTAGTGTTTTCAGTTGAATATTGTTGTAAATACTGCGCGGCTTTAATGTACCAGGCTGTTACATAATCCAACACGCCTGCGCCTTTAACACCTGCAAAAATTAAATCCATGTCAGCTTTTTGCTCCGCACCTTGCAATTGTTTCCCAATAAACGGAGGGTTTCCAAAAATATAATCAAACACCTGTTCTTTCTTTTCCCATGGTATAGGGTCAATAAGGGTATGCCAGTCAAAACGCAATGAGTTAGTGTTTTTAATAACAGGGCTTTTCTTTAAAGGCAGGCGCACGTAATATTCGCCAAACTCCTCGCTCACTATCATGTTCATCTGGTGGTCAATTAACCACATGGCTACCTGCGCTATTTGCGAGGCAAACTCATCCAGCTCAATGCCGTAAAAGCGGTCCACATCAATTTTCAATAATATGGAAACAGCTTTTGCCTGTTCGTTTTTGTTCAGGCGTTTTATTATTTCAAGCTCCAGCATACGCAATTCTCGGTACCCAATAATTAAAAAATTACCGCAACCGCAGGCGGGATCGAGGAAACGGAGCAGGCTTATTTTTTCGTGAAGTTTGTTAAGCTGGTTTTTATTGTCTTTTGCTTTATCAAATTCCTGCCATAGTTCATCAAGAAATAATGGCTTTATCAGTTTTAAAATATTTTTTTCGCTGGTATAGTGCGCCCCCAAATTGCGGCGTTCCTTAGGGTTCATTACACTCTGAAACAGTGAACCAAAAATAGCGGGCGAAATTTTTCCCCAATTGAGCGCGCAACATTCCAAAAGTATTTTCCGCATCTCGCTATCAAATGAGGCGACGTGTAAATGTTCTTCAAATAATTTACCATTCACATACGGAAATGCGGCCAGCGCTTCATCCATATTTTTCAGGCGGTCTTCTTTGGCAGTATTAAGCACCTCAAAAAGCTGAGAAATATGCGCGGCCAGGTCGGAGCCGTCTACATTGGTTTTTCTTTCAATGTATTCGCGGAAGGTGTCTTTTTCAAAAATGCTGGTATCATCGGCAAACAAGCAAAACAACAGGCGCACTAAATACACTTCGAGCTGGTGGCCTTTGTAGCCAATAGCTTCCAGCTTATCGTGGAGCTTACCCATTAACAGGGCTGCCTCTATGTTTACGGGATCCTGTTCTTTATAGGTTCTTTTTTCGTAGCCTGCAATAAAACCAAACTCTTTTATGTGTTTGTATAGGTCTTTTATTGGAAATTCAACCGTGGTATTATCATCAAGATTGTAAAGACGGAAACGGGCAAAATCAGAAACAAGAATATATTTAGGTAAGTCGCGATCATTAAGCCCCGGAAAATAATCAATAGCCTGTTGATGAGCTTTATCAAGGTCTTTGCCGCGCGATTTAAATTCAATAAGTATTTGTCCTTTCCAAAGCAGATCGATATACCCTTGCTTGTCGCCTGCCTTTTTTACCTGGGTTTCAAAAGTAGCCACACGCCGGCGCGGAATGCCAAACACATTGAAGAATGCATCCATAAAGGATTTGGCTTCGGCATCCTCATTAAAATCATGTTCCCATTCCTTCGAGAATTGAACGGCGCGTTGTTTTATTTCGTTCCAGCTTAAAGCCATAATTTGTTAATAGAAATGTTTCCAAAAGTACTTATTGCACTATTGGTTTCTCATATTAATTCAAACAATAATTTCCCAACTATTTTTAACAGATGTATTGAGCATAACAATATATAACAGGCCGGGATGGAGGGGGTAGAAAAATCATTTTCAAATGGCCTACGTATTTTTTGTAATTGATTGATTATCATATAATGATACATGTCATTTTTATGAGAAATGAATATGCTTAACTTAGCACTTCTAAAACAATAGCCATGAAAAGGACACTTTTGATTTTCCTGTTTAGTTCAATAGCAATTTCATCCAGAGCCGATCTTAAAAAGGTAAGCGTAACCGGGAACTGGACATCTAATGAGACATGGGTGTCAGGTGCACCGGGGAATGGCGACAGCGTTGTGGTACCTACAGGACTCATACTTACAGTAAATGCCAATAACCTTGGACCTTTTTCAGGCATGAGGATAACTGTTGAAGCAGGCGCCGAAATAATAATTGGCGGCGGGAAAAAATTAGAGCTGGAAGATGATGGAATTATTTATCTTCTGGGAAATGGTAAATTGTCGGCTGAAAACCATGGTTCTTTAGGTTTTATCGGGGGAACTGAAGTTATACAAGGAAGTACGGGCCCGGCTACTACCGTAACACTTACCGGACCATTAAAAATTACGAAAGACGGCCAATTTCCCCTTCCAATTCAGCTTGTTTTCTTCTCTGCGAAAGAAGAGGGTGGTAAAGTGCTGCTCACATGGGCAACCGGAGTTGAAGTCAATAATGATTACTTTTCTATAGAACGCAGTTTGGACGGAATTTCTTTTGAAGTTATCGGGCGTATTAAAGGGGCCGGAACAAGTTCGAGGCAATTGAACTATTCGTTTTTGGATGAAAAACCTTTTGAAGATATTTCTTATTATCGTTTAAAGCAAACTGACTACGATGGTAAATTTGAATACTTTGCTTTAGGGTCAGCAAATATAAGATCAAAGACCCAGTTCTCTGTTTACCCATCACCGGCCGCATCAGCTGAGATGGTAAATGTGTCATATTTCTCCGCACATCAGGAAGAAGGGGCAATAATAAACATCTACAATGCTGAAGGAAGTATTGTTTTAAGTAAAACCCAGTCAATATCTGAAGGCCGGAATTTGTTGAGTTTTGAAAATAATCTTTCAACAGGTCTGTACTTGCTGAGGATGACAGTTGGAAGACATAGTTATACAGAGAAGGTAATAATTCAGTAGGACGTATTCACTGTTAATTAAAAAAGCCCTGATAATTCAGGGCTTTTTTAATTATGTAAAATGAATTTATTTAACCGTCGCAATCCCTATTTTTTTCTTAAGTCCTTCAGTAGTGATAGAGCTTGGCCGTTCAAGCGGATGTCCAAGCGCCCTGTCCCAAACGAGTGATGCGAGTACGCCAAGCGCACGGGATACGCCGAATAACACAGTATAAAAATCAAACTCGGTAATGCCAAAGTGCATAAGCAACGCGCCGGAGTGCGCATCAACATTCGGCCATGGGTTTTTTATTTTGCCAGTGCTTTCCAAAATAGGAGGAGCAACTTTATAGATCAGTTGAACGATCTCGCATAAGTCGTCTTTCTTGCCATCAACAGCTATGTAGCGATAATAAAAATCCTGTTGTGCGCTAAAGCGCGGATCTGTTTTGCGAAGTACGGCATGACCATATCCCGGAACAACTTTGCCTTCTTCCAATGTTTTTCTGATAAAATCGGCAATTTGTTGTTCAGTGGGTAAGCCTCCGCCTAATTGTTCACGCATATGCATGATCCACAGGATTACTTCCTGATTAGCTAATCCGTGTAAGGGGCCTGCCAGTCCGTTCATAGAAGCGGCGAAGCTAAGGTAAGGATCACTTAATGCCGAACCCACCAGGTGGGTAGTATGTGCAGATACGTTTCCGCCTTCATGATCCGCATGTATGGTCATGTACATACGCATGAGACGCTTTACATTAAAATCTTCGTAACCCATCATGTGCGCGAGGTTCGCTGCCCAGTCAAGTTTTGGATCGGGTTCAATATGTTCGTCGTTCTTATATTTTTTGCGGTAGATATATGCGGCTACACGCGGCAACCTGGCAATAAGGTTCATGGAATCTTCGTATGCATAATCCCAGTATTCCTTTTTGCTCATACCTTTACGATAAGCGGCAGCGAATACCGACTCGGTTTGCATGGCCATAATGCCAATGCTGAACATAGTCATTGGATGGGTAGAGCCAGGCAGGGCATCAATAGTGTCGAATACATGCTTAGGCACAATACTTCTGCGCGCCCAATTGTTCGTAATGTTAGTAACGTCATCTAAAGTTGGCGCTTCTCCGGTTAGCATCAGATAAAAAACGCCTTCAGGCAACGGTTCAGTACCTCCATTTGGTGACTTGGGGAACTGTGCGCGTAATTCAGGAATTGTATATCCGCGAAAGCGAATTCCTTCTTCAGGATCGAGTTTTGATGTTTCGGTAACTAAACCTATAATGCCCTTCATACCCTGGTATACCTGTGCAACGGTGTATTCACCAAGTTTTTTATCGCCATGCTCTTTAATAAGGGCTTTAACTTCGGCAGCCATTGGCAGGGCTTTCGCGGCAAATTTTTCTTTAAGTGTGTCCATGGGATAAATGTTGTTAGTTGTTGGTTGTTTGGCGTTATTGGCTTCAGGTCTCAGGTTGTTTGCGCCTGACAACTAACAACCAACAACCAAGAACGATTCATTACTTTATAAATTTAAAATCTTTACCAATAAATCTCGCCGCTTCCCCCAATTGTTCTTCGATCCGCAGCAATTGGTTATATTTCGCGATCCTGTCTGAGCGTGAGGCCGAGCCGGTTTTGATCTGTCCGCAATTTAACGCGACGGCCAGGTCGGCAATAGTAGTATCCTCGGTTTCACCCGAACGATGACTCATGATGCTGGTATAAGAATTGTTATGCGCAAGCTGCACCGCATTAACGGTTTCAGTGAGCGTACCAATTTGATTTACTTTAACCAATATAGAGTTAGCGACATTGTTACCAATTCCCTTCTGTAAAAAATTTACGTTGGTTACAAACAGGTCATCTCCCACAAGCTGTACTTTTTTGCCCAGCTTATCGGTAAGCAATTTCCACCCATCCCAATCATTCTCAGCTAATCCATCCTCGATCGAAAGAATGGGATATTTTTTTGCCCAGTCAACCCAAAAGTCAACCATCTCTGCCGATTTTAATTTTTCGCCGCTCGACTTTTTAAAATGATAGCTTTTGGTCTTCGCATCATAAAACTCAGATGCCGCAGCATCCATGGCAATATATATATCATAACCAGGTTTGTAACCTGCCGTTTCAATGGCTTTAAGAACGATCTTAATGGCTTCATCATTCGATTTAATGTCAGGAGCAAAGCCTCCTTCGTCGCCCACATTGGTGGAATAGCCTTTGTCTTTCAATACCTTTTTAAGGGTGTGAAAAATATCGGTGCCGATACGCAAGGCCTCGCTGAAAGTTTCCGCACCAACAGGCATGATCATGAATTCCTGGAAATCGATACTGTTGTCGGCGTGGGCACCTCCATTCAGAATATTCATTAAGGGGATAGGAAGTGTATTGGCATTGATACCACCAACATACCTGTATAACGATTGGCGGGCTTCTTCAGCGGCAGCTTTGGCAACGGCAAGTGACACACCAAGGATGGCGTTGGCCCCTAAAGTGCTTTTATTATTACTGCCGTCAAGAACGATCATTTTTTTATCAATGGCATTCTGATCGAATACATACATGCCATTTATTTCCTCCTTGATAACGGTATTTACATTATTTACCGCCTTCAATACACTTTTACCCATGTAAACACCTTTGTCGCCATCACGCAATTCCACAGCTTCGTGTTCGCCTGTTGATGCGCCTGATGGAACGGCCGCCCGGCCCATAATGCCTGTATCTGTTATAACTTCAACTTCAACGGTTGGATTACCGCGTGAATCAAGGATCTGCCGCGCCTGTATACTTGAAATGAAACCCATAATAAAAGGAGAATTTTATGATAAAACTATGCCTATCAAAAGTAGAAATTTAAATGACATTTAACCCTTATTTTGGCTAAAAAACTTTGTATACGGGCCATATTGGGGCATTGCTATTAAGTAATTTCATAATAAGTTGATTCCTTTTTTCTATTTTTGAATGCAGATCTATGGCAAATCCTAAAAAAACAAACTCCATTAAACCGGCAGCTAAAAATGCTCCATCAATTGCGTTTTCAAAATTGAAGTGGCGTTTTATTAGTGTTGTTTTCGCTTCAGCCTTTTTATTATATGCAAATACACTTCAGCACGATTATTCACTCGATGATGATATTTACACCAAGAAAAACACGTTTATTCAGCAGGGATTTTCCGCTTTACCAAGCCTTTTTAATAAGGGTTCACTGGTGGGGTTTAATAATGCCAATGAGTCCAACTACCGTCCCCTGGTGTTGCTCAATTTTATGATCAGCACTGCTATATTCGGGAATAACGCTCATGTTGATCATTTCTTCAATGTGATCTTTTATGGCCTGTCATGTGTTATTTTGCTGTTGTTGTTGCAAAAAATGTTTAAAAAATACAATCCGTATGTGGCCCTCGCAATTACGTTAATATTTGTATTTCACCCCGTACATACCGAGGTGGTGGCCAGTATAAAAAGCCGCGATGAAATACTCGGTTGGCTGTTCGGGGTGCTTTCTTTTTACTACCTGATGGTATATGTTGAAAATATGCGCCTGACCAAGAAGTTGTTTTGGTCGCTTCTGTTTTTCTTCGCTTCTATTTTGTGCAAGGAAAACAGTTTGACATTTATTCTTATTGTTCCTTTGTTGCTTTATTTTTTTACCGACCTGCCTGTTAAAAAGATCACCAGTATCGCTGTGCCGTACGCGGCTCTTATTCTAATATACATGGCCATTCGTATAAGTGTGTTGGATAGCATTACATTCAAAGACAAGATCATTATTATGAATAACGGGTTGATGGCTGCAAAAACAACTGCCGATATGCTGGCCACCAACTTTGTTATCCTGGGTAAATACATCTGGCTGCTGGTATTCCCGGTGAACCTGACCTGGGATTATTCATACAGCCAGGTGCCTATTGTTTCTTTTTCCGATTGGAAAGCTTTAGTTTCCCTCGCATTATACCTTGGGATGGGAGCCTATGTATTGTTGCGTTTTAAGGAGAGAAACGTATATGTATTCGCGATCCTCTTTTTCCTCATTACTATTTTTCTTTCATCCAATCTTTTGGTGAAAATAGGTGCTACTATGGGTGAACGTTTTCTATACGTGCCTTCACTTGGTTTTTGTATAGCTTTGGTATTACTGTTACTGAAAGCTATGAAAGTAGAAATGGAATCAATGAGCTGGCCGAACAGGTCGACCGTATTTGCTTTACTGGGTTGCATATTGGGTTTGTATGGATTTAAAACAGTTGACCGGAACAAAGCCTGGAAAAATAATTTTGAACTGTTTACGTCTGGATTGGAAATTTCTACCGGCAGTGCCCGTGCTCATTTTGCGGTTGGAAGTGAGTGCCGTGTAAAGGGTGAGGCAGAGCCCGATCCTGTTAAGCGTGGAGAATACTTTAAAAAGTCGGTGGAAGAATACTATAAGGGAATTGCCATTTACTCGGAAGATGCTGAAATATGGTATAACCTTGGCGTAACTTATTTTGATATGGGAGATACCGCAAATGCGCGTAAAGTATACGCCAAAGCGATTGAACTTAGGCCCAATTATAATATGGCTTTAAATAATACAGGGGTGCTTTATTTTAATATGAAGAATTACGACAAGGCTCTCCAATATTTCACCAAAATAATTGAAACCGATACGCTGTTTAATGACGCGTATGGAAATATCGGCGCGGTTTATCACAACAAAGGCGATTACAGCACGGCGGCAAAGTTTTACGAAAAAGCGTTGTCGAAAAATCCATACAACAAGAGTACGCTTAGTAACATGGCTCTTGTATATAAAGCCTTAGGCGATACAGTAAAAGCTAATTCCTGTCTGCAACGTGCGGCCGCTATCCAATGAAATTTGAACTGACATATTACCCCTGTTCGGTTTGCGGAAGTGAGCAATATAAACTTCTGTATAAGGTAAAAGGGTTTGACATTGTTCAGTGTAAGGACTGCGATTTTGTTTTTGTCAACCCACGTATTAAAAACAGTGACCTGTATAAAATTTATTCTGAAAATTATTTTACCAATACCGGCGAAGGATATGGTTACCAGGATTATGAACTGACATCGCACTTGCGGTTAAAGACATTTCAAAAATGGATCGATGGAATTGAGCCGTATTTAACAAAAAATAAAGGGCCGGTTTTGGATATCGGCTGTGCTGCAGGGCATTTCCTTGAATTGATGCGTGAAAAGGGTTGGGATGTAGAAGCGATCGAGCTGGATAAAAAAATGATCGAAAAGGTAAAAGCTAAAAACATAAAAGTTTTTGAGCGCCCTTTTGAGGAATTTACTTCCGGTAAAAAATACAAACTTATTACCATGTTCGATGTGCTTGAGCATATTCCTGATTTGAAAACAACATTTAAGAAATTACATGAGTTGTTGGATGATGATGGAATTGTTGCACTTATAACACCTGATTTTAGCTCAATGCAACGCAAATTGTTTGGTAAAAAGTGGTTCCAGTATAAACCGCAGGAACATATACAATATTTTACCCCTGCTACGTTGGCAAAAGCCATTGAGCCTTACGGCCTGACCTTAGTACATTCTTCGCCAAGCGGGCAATATGCCGACACAGGATTTTTGCTTGACAGACTCGACCGGTATAATTTCAGATTAATGAAAACAGTTGCGACAACTGCTGCTGCTTTGTTCGGGCTGAGGAATAAATACTGGTACCTCGACACAGGAAGTCTGTTCGCGGTCATAAAAAAGAAATAACCCGGCTCTTTTTTTTGGAAGGATGGGGACCTCATGATCTATATCATCGATTTCGGCAGCAGCAAAACTTCAAACATAAAAAATGTAGTGGAGGGGCTTGGATATAAATGCCGCATCATTCCATGGCAGGCGCCCCATTTGATTGATTTAAAAAATGCAAAAGGATTTATTTTAAGCGGAGCCCCTGTTTTGTTAACGGAGGCTTCTTCAGAACCTTATCTTGAAAAGTATCGGTTTATCACAACAGCCGGATTGCCTGTTTTGGGAATTTGTTTCGGGCATCAGTTAATTGGATTACTTTATGGCGCAAGAATTTTTAAGGGGGATGCGGTCAGAATATCGGTTCCGATAAGTATTAAAACTCAAAATAGTTTATTCGATCGTTTGCCGGAACAACCTGTATTTATGGAAGACCATATAGAAGGAATTGATTTACCAAAAGGATTTGTTCATTTGGCCCGCTCTGAAAAGTATGAAGTGGAAGCAATGAAGCATCCTTCTGAAAATATTTATGGCGTGCAATTTCATCCTGAGGTATCAGGAGAAAATGGAGAAAGGCTGATTGAAAATTTTTTGATCAAAATGAGTGAATTGAAGCGATAAAGCACTCATTTTTTATTACGCTTCAGTTTGATCTTCCTTTCTTTTAAAATGTCGTCAAAATAGCTCTTAAAACTTTTCTCGATTTTCTGTTTTATATTCTCCCAACTTATATCATGTATCATTGCCGGCATTTCGCAGGATTCAGCCCCGCTAAAATCTTTGATCTTTATGATCACATCATCTTCATAAGGCGCCATAATAGGATATTTTTCCTTAAAGAACCCAACCATTTGTTTCAGGCTGTATTTGTCGAGCAGAACACTAATATCCGCCAGATCTTTTTTTGTTTTCCTTCCTGAAAACGGATCGCATACCATTTTTATTTTTGTTGCGGCAATATCCTCGGTACTTGCCATCCGGATGCCATTTTCAAAAATAATTTCACGAATAAATGGGGTTTTACTGTCCACAATGTCAACTTTTACTCCATTGATTTCAGTTCGTATCATTATCCCACCTTCAGCCCTTAGCCGGCTCAATTTAAACTTCTCAATCAATTCATGGCATATCTCTTCAGCGGAAAAATCATTGCAACTGAACATATCTATATCAATTGATTTTCTGTGTCCTAATTGTAAAGACAGAGCTGTCCCGCCAACAAGACGGAAATTCTGAAGTGTTTTCAGCTTCATCAATTCCTTGAGGACGTTTAATAACTCCTTGGATACTGTTTCAGTTCGTAACATTTAAACTCGTTTTGGGGAATTTCAAAAACAGCTGAAGCGACAGCAAGCCCGAATGCATCCAGGTTAAGGGTAGAAAGCAGGAGGTTTTTCACATAATCTTTTCCATAACAAATAATAATGTCTGCAATTTCCTGGAAGTTTCCATAGTTGAAAACGCGACAGATAATAAAATCACTACTTTTTGTATAATCAATATTAGTTCCGGCAACATCCCATAAAACAACAGGGCGTATTTCAGGAATATATTTAGGTGATTTCATTCGTATATATTTCTTAAGTTTCAGGGTATCATATGTAACACGCATGATATCATCCGTGTTGTTGATACTGAAAGGCATCATAGTTGTTTGGTAAGTGTAAAGTTACAACATATAACAATTTTCGGTTATAATTATTGTTACCCCAGCATTTTCAAATAGCTCACTTCTTTTTCGGTTAACATACGCCAATTACCGCGGGGCAGATCTTTTTTTGTAAGACCCGCGAATATAACACGGTCAAGTTTTACAACAGTATAGCCAAATTGTTCGAATAGCCGGCGCACCACCCTGTTTCGGCCGCTGTGTATTTCAAGTCCAACTTCTTTTTTACTGCTTCCGTCACCAACATAACTGATCATGTCGGGCTTTATATGACCATCTTCAAGTGTAACGCCGTTATTGGCGATCTCATCAAAATCAGGCTTGTTGAGCGGCTTGTCAAGCGTGACCATATACACTTTTTTTATACCGTGTTTGGGATGCGTGAGTTTTTTGGTAAGGTCGCCATCGTTGGTCAAAAGCAAAACGCCTGTTGTATTGCGGTCGAGGCGGCCAACGGGGTAAATGCGTTCCCTGCATGCGTTTTTTACGAGATCGAACACCGTTTTCCGGTCAGCGGGATCGTCAAGTGTTGTGATAAAATCTTTTGGTTTATTCAGTAATACATAAACCAGTTTTTCTTTTCGGAGTGTTTCACCGCCATAATTAATTCTGTCGTCGGGTTTTACTTTGTAGCCCATTTCGGTGACCACCTTTCCGTTTACACTGACTGCACCTGCACTAATAAGCTCATCGGCTTCGCGCCTGCTGCAGATTCCTGCATTGGCGATGTATTTGTTTAAACGGATAAGGCCATCGGAAATGAATTCATCCTGTTCGCTAAGTTTTTTGTAGGCAGGTCCGGCCGATCTTTTTACAAATTTTCTTTTAAAAGATTTTTTTGTTTCGCCGGGTCTGTCTGTATCACTTTTTGCGGAGCTGCTGAATGGTTTTTTAAAAGGCTTTTTTTCAAACGGGGCTTTGTCGCGGCTGTAAGGGTGTTCTTCACGAACATCATCTTTTCTTTTGAACCCTTTTTCTTTACGTACATCCCTGCCATCGCTATAATCTGATGGATTAAATGATCCGCCAAAAGGCTTACTGCTGAAGCGGCTTGGCTGTTCTCCGCGATCATCGCCATTCCTTTTTGAGTAGGTGTTTTTACCTTTTCCGAAGGTCTTGCCTGGCTTTTTGAATGATTTGCCAAATTTCTTTCCACCTGGTCGGTCGGGTTTACCAAATGACTTCTTTTCGTCGGCGTAAGCAGGTTTTTCGAAAGGAGCCTTTCTTTCCTGGTCTAAAAGATTCTTTCGCTTTCTTACAGAATAACTTTCTTTTCCGTGCGCGAGATCTTCATTGGGATCAAAGCTCTTTTTTTCATTGGATCTGCCAAAGGTTTTCTCGTGGAATGATTTTTTTTCCTGATACGAGCCTTTTTTTTTGCCTTTACCTTTCTTAAATGATCTTTTCTTGTTGAATTCTCGAGCCATCGGTGCTTTACTTTACGCAAAGATAGTTAATTAAACAGCCTTTGCGAGAGAACAGCACAAAGAGATTTTTTGGAATACCACTTTCTAGCCTGCCGTTGAAAAAGCGTCTTCTATGTGATTTACCTGGGGATCTTGTGCGGTAAGTAAAATACCAACAATATCAAAACGTGTTTCTGTTTGTATGTTGTGCTCCATTACATAAGCATCTGCGGCCTTAATGATGCGCAATTGTTTTTTTCGTGTAACCCACTCATGCGGTTCGCCAAAAGTGATGCTGTTACCCGTTTTCACTTCAACTATAACCAGGAAATTATCTTTTTGAGCAATAATATCAAGTTCTAAATGCTGATGCCTCCAGTTCACTTCGAGTATAGTATATCCCCTTTTGCGCAAATGGTTTGCTGCAATTTGTTCCCCTTTGTCACCTGTTTTTTTTGACATTATCCTGTGGTTCGTTGCGAATATACGAATTCGCATTTTTCGTATTTAATGTTACTGAGTATTACGAAGCTTATGCGACAATGTATTTAACAAAAGCTTTATTAATAGGATACTTTCAAAGGTTTTAAACGTCGCCCAGGTAATGGGCCTAGTAGTATAATGATTGGTAATTCGCAGAAATTCGCAGTTCGTGCCGGTTGGCATGATACTTGAATGGCAATATGATAAAATTTACTATTTTCGTATTAACTAAACGATTCGACAGATGAAAAACCTAACTACTAAATTAACTGTTACAACCATTGCGGTGGCGAGTTTTGTATCAGCTTCACTTGCACAATTCGAAGGAACGATCGACTTCAAAAAAATGACCCAGATCGATACAACCGAATATATTTATTATGTAAAAGGGAATATGGTTCGTATTGACGAGATCGGTTCCAAATCGAAAAAGGTAGAAGGCACTTTCCTGATTGACCTTTCGGCTTCAACAATGTTGTCCTTGAGTCATGACCGCAAATTATATATGGATCAAAAGCCAGGAGCTCCTGTTGCTGTTGCCGGTAAGCCTGAGATAACAAGCACAAAGGGTGCAAAAACATTACTGGGGGTTAACTGTAAAGAAGTTTCCGTTGTTAACAAGGACGAGAACACAACCATTAAATACTATGTTGGAGGGTCTAAATTCGAGTTTTTTGCTAAAATGTTAAGGCTGATGAACAGGAAAGACAAGCCGGCATCGTATTTCCTTCTTATCTCAAAAGAAGCAGGTGACGGATTTCCATACATGTCTGTTCAAACGGATGCTACTGGAAAAGAAACAGGACGTTTAGAAGTTCAAAAGATAGAGAAAAAGGCCCTTGATGCTGAAATGTTCCAGATCCCCAAGGATTATCACAAATTCGAGAAGAACTAATCATATCTGAGCATTACTCCGGTATCATCCACAGAAAACCTTGCCTTACGGCCAAAAACCAGGGCGAGGTTTTTTTCTATATGCCCGGCAGGGAAATTGAAACAAACAGGATAGTTATATTCCGAAACCGCTTCAAATATTATTTCTTCTGCGGTTTTTCCAAAAGGATTTGGATTATCTTTCATGTCGGTCATTCCGCCCACCACCAGGCCGGCCAGGCCTTTTAATTTGCCGGCACGTTTTAAGTTCATCATCATGCGATCGATGTGATAAAGGTATTCGTTCAGGTCTTCAATGAATAATAGTTTACCCTTTGTGTCAATATCAGATCGGCTTGCGCTAAGGGCGTATAGGAGAGATAGATTGCCTCCAATTACTTCACCTTCGGCTTTGCCTTTTCTGTTTAGCAAATGGGATTCAACCCGGTATGATAATGGCTCATTAAATAACGCCTTTCTTAATGTGTCAACAGCCTCTTCGTTTTTATCGAAAATATTGGCCATGATGGCGTGCACTGTTTCAATGCCGTAATTCCTGTGTATATGAGCATGTAAAACAGTAATGTCGCTATATCCAACTATCCATTTTGGGTGTTTGCTAAATATTTTAAAGTCAAGTTTATCAATGATGCGCAGCATTCCATAACCTCCGCGTGCGCTGATTATAAGTTTAATTGATCTGTCATCCAGCATTTTTTGCAGATCGGCGGTGCGATCGTCATCTGTTCCTGCAAACTGGAAGTTTTCATTAAATATGTGTTTGCCGAGTTCTATTTCCAATCCCCATTCGTGAAGTTTATTGAGAGCCGGCAATATGCTTTCTTTATTTATTTTTCCGGCAGGCGCAACGATGCCGATCTTGTCACCTTTTTTAAGAGCAGGAGGAGTGTGCATAAAATACAATTTACAAAGTGAAAATGGCGATATGGATTAGTGATCCAATCTTGTATCTTTGCGTGAATTTACGTGAACTGTTCCAGGTTCAGGGCTCAAAGTTCAAATTTTTTATAAACAAAATAATACGACTTAAACATTGAACCCGGAACTTTGAACATTGAAACCCGAATATTGAACTATAAAAGACATACCGTTACAGCAGCGCTACCTTACGCCAATGGCCCTGTGCATATAGGACATTTGGCCGGCTGCTATTTGCCGGCTGATATATATGTGCGTTACCTGCGTTCAAAAGGTGAAGATGTGATCTTTATTTGCGGCTCAGACGAGCATGGTGTTCCCATTACAATTAAAGCAAAAAAAGAAGGCATAACACCTCAGCAGGTTGTAGATAAATACCATAAGCTGATGGGCGATGCGTTCCGCGATTTTGGCATTTCATTCGATATTTATTCGCGAACCTCCAGCAAAACGCATCACGAAACGGCTTCAGATTTTTTTAAAAATCTTTACGATAAAGGTGTTTTTAAAGAGGAAATAACTGAACAGTACTTTGATGAAAAGGCCGGTCAATTTTTGGCCGATCGTTATATTATAGGTACCTGTCCGAAATGTGGAAACGAGAATGCTTATGGTGATCAGTGCGAAAAATGCGGTACATCATTAAGCCCTACGGAACTGATCAATCCGCGTTCAACTTTATCGGGCGAAAAGCCGGTGATGAAGAAAACAAAGAACTGGTTTTTGCCGCTTGATAAAATGCAGGCCGGTATCGAAGCCTACATCGATTCTCATAAAGACTGGAAGACCAATGTTTACGGCCAATGCAAATCATGGCTAACACAAGGTCTGCAGCCGCGTGCAATGACCCGTGATCTGGATTGGGGTGTAAAGGTTCCGGTTGAAGGAGCGGAAGGAAAGGTGCTGTATGTTTGGTTTGACGCGCCTATTGGATATATTTCTGCAACGAAGGAGTTGTTCGAAAAGGGCGAGGGGCAAGGGACGAGGGACGAGTGGAAAAAATATTGGATGGACAAAGAAGCTCGTTTAGTTCATTTTATTGGAAAAGATAACATCGTTTTCCACTGCATTATTTTTCCCGCAATGTTAATGGCGCATGGGGATTATATTCTGCCGGAGAACGTTCCTGCCAACGAGTTCTTGAACCTGGAGGGGGATAAGATCTCCACTTCACGGAACTGGGCAGTATGGCTGCATGAATACCTGGTTGATTTTAAAGACAAGCAGGATGTATTGCGTTATGTGCTTTGTTCGAACGCGCCTGAAACAAAGGACAATGATTTTACATGGAAAGATCTCCAGGCGAAAAACAATAATGAACTGGTTGCTATACTTGGCAATTTTATTAACCGCACATTGGTTCTTACTGATAAATATTACGGAGGAAAAGTTCCTGAAGCGGATCAGTTTAGCAAAAACGATCTTTCTCTTCTTGAAGAAATAGTAAAGTATCCGAAAAAAATAGGCGATTCGCTTGATAACTTTCGCTTTCGTGAAGCACTGGCTGAATTAATGAACCTTGCACGACTGGGAAATAAATACCTTGCAGATAATGAACCCTGGAAAATTGCCGCAACCGATGAAAAGCGGGTCCGCACAATAATGAATATTTCTCTGCAGATTTCCGCGAATCTTACCGCATTGATGGAGCCATTTTTGCCGCACAGCGCGAAAAAACTTTCGGAAATGCTAAATTTAAAAGATCTGCACTGGCGCGATGCAGAATGTATTGACCTGCTAAAAACAGGACATCAGTTGGGTAAAGCATCACTATTATATGATAAAATAGAAGAGCCGGAAATAGATAAACAAATACAAAAACTTGCGGATTCAAAAAAAATGAACAACGCTTCGACTCCGCTCAGCATACCAAGCTCCAAGCCCGATATTACTTTTGATGACTTTTCAAAAATGGATATTCGTGTAGGTACCATTTTGGAAGCGGAACGTGTACCCAAAACTGATAAACTGTTAAGGTTAAAGATCGATACCGGCATTGATCAGCGAACAGTTGTATCGGGAATTGCAGGGTTTTATGAGGCAGAAAAGATTATCGGTCAGAAGGTAAGTATTTTAGTAAATTTGGCGCCCCGGAAGATCAAAGGGATTGAATCACAAGGGATGATATTAATGGCAGAGAATAATAAAGGTGAATTGGCGTTTGTGACGCCAACGAAAGATTCGAATAATGGCTCAGTAATAAAATAATTTTTAAAATCCAATAATTCTAAATCAATTTGGCCCTGTAGTTCAATGGATAGAACGGAAGTTTCCTAAACTTTAAATCCAGGTTCGATTCCTGGTGGGGCTACCAAAGCGGACTTTTCAGGGTAAAACTTGTTAAGTCCGCTTCTTTTTTGTGTGAAAATGGCTGATAATGCGGGGATTGCAGCGAAGAAGGAATTCACTCTCGCAGTTCGATAATCATTATTTTCCTTATTGAACCTAACGCCCTCAGGAAACACCAGATTCTGTATTTTCAGTTTGGTATCGTACTCTGCGGAATCCCACGCTGGCTGGAGTTTTGAGGCTAATCGCAAGGTGTAATTTACGTATTCATCCAAGTTCGATAATTCAAAACTGCTTTCGGCAAGTTTTTTCTCCAAATCGGCTTTTTCCTTGCCATATTTCGTTATGAATTTTTCATACAAAGCTCGGTCTATTTCACCCAGCACAAATTTTTCTTCCACCGTATTTATTTTTTCCTGACAGGCTTTCAATGCCTTTGAAAAAGTTTCCTTGTTACTGCTATTGGATTCATTCAGATTGTTGAAAACGTATGACATCATCCGGTGCATGGGAGGAATCCCCTTTTCCTCGACTGCATATTCCCCCAGTTTTTTGATAAAGGCTTTATGCAGGATTTCTGTATTCCGATTGCACTTGCAGCCTATCTTATTGCATTTATAATACTCTGCATTTTTCTTTTCCATGCGGTAAGCTGTCATGGGCGTACCACAGGAATCACATTTTGCAAATTGCTTTAAAGGAAATTGAGACCTTTCCTTCTGCTGCTTGTACCCGTGATGATTTTTTGACTGAATTTCGTTCACTTTTAAAAAGACTTCTTCGGAGATGAGTTTAGGATGCTTTCCTTTTATGATTTCACCCTCAACCAATGTGCTTACTATAATCCCGCAATAAAATGGATTTTTGAAAATTTCGGTGAGCCTTTGCTTTGAAACTTTTAAACCGAGCTTGTTTAGGCACAATACGATTTCGGTATTAGACAAGCCCTCATCAGCTTTCCATAGGAAGGCTTTGCGTAAAAGTTTTCCCTTTTCATCAATTACTATGCGGTTTTCTCTATCCGCTCCCGGAACATGGGAATAACCTACCGGAGCTTTGGTTGCCCAAAATCCCTGCCGGAGCATCTCCCTCATTCCGGCTACTGTTTTCTCCCGCCTCATATCATTGTCGAGCTGGCTGAACATAAAAAACATGTTCTGCTGAAACTTTCCGGTCGGGGTGATGGTTTCTATGTTCTGTGTTACAGAGAGGATATGTATTCCCTGCTTTTTTAATTGCTCACTGATATAAATAGCATTTGAACCGGAACGTGAAAAGCGGTCAATACTGAAAACGATAATATAGGATATTTTTTCTTTCTGCTTTTTAACGAGGTTCAACATACGCTGAAACTCCTTGCGTTCGTCTGTCTTGGCACTCTCATAAGTTCCGCCAAAATATTCCACTACCCGCAGGTTGTTCTTTTTCGCATATTCCTCGCAATATTTCCTTTGGGTTTCAAGGCTAAGATTGGTTTCCGCCTGTTCTTTTGTAGATACCCTTGTATAGATAACGGCATTGGAAGTCAGTGCCTTTGGCTGGCTATTGCCTTTCTTTGCAAACTTTTTAAATATCTCAAGATTACTCATGCTGCTTTGGATTTTTCCTTTTTGTAAAGCTCATAAGCAATAATACAAAATGTTTCCATTGTATCAATGTACTCACTGGCTTCTGAATCACTGAAATGCTCAAAACCCTTGTAGCTCCTGAGTTCTTCAATGGTTAGTCTTGATACTTTTTTCTTTTCCCCATTCAGCTCATCCGTCTTTTCCATTGATTAATACCATCCTCGTCCCAACTCCAAGACCTTTGGTTGTTGAGATAACTGCACTGGCACCGGAGGCTATCCGTTTTGCCTTACCATCTTTGGTACTATGGATTTTCATAGCTTATTGCTCAATATAAAACAGCCTATGGCTGCTGTATTTTCTTTTTTACTTTTCTTACGATGGATACAATCACATCATCTTTTTTAATGACTTCTATGCTCTGATATTTTTGTTCCTTTAAAATATCAACCATGCGTTTGCTTACGTCCAATCTTTCTACCGCTTCAATGATTTCCATTTTCTTGTTTTTAAAACGGACTTCTACCCGTTCATACTCACCCATGCGGATAAAGGATAATAATTCCGCTTCCTCATAAGTCAGGTAAATTTCCAGCGGATAAACCGGGCTTATATTTTTGTCAGGAAAGAACCGTTGCAGGATTTCGTTCATATCAATATGAATATGATTTTTTAATCCGTAATTGATGAGATTCATTTTGTATTCTTCATAGGGTATGGGCATAGCCGAGCCATCACTGAATACCATCAGAATAACAGGCAGCTTACTTGACAAGGCAATAAAAGTGCAGTATTCCAGCAGAGGCATAGGATACTTTACTTTTTTGCTTCCTTCAGCTAAACTTTCTTTTACGAGCTTGATTTGGTCTATGGTATAACCCAATAAGCGTAGCTCATAAATGATATTGAGCCATAGCGCATCCATGATGCTGTATTTTCTCCATTCGCTCCCTTCTCTTTCTATAACATCCAATAAACCATACTGATCCCAGCTGTTAATCTGCCGGTAGGAAGCGACACTCGTTTTAATGGCTTTAGTCCGATCGTTTAGTATGAATGAAATGTCTTTGGCTGCCGGTTCAGGATTACTGAAATAGTCCTGAAAGTGTCTTTTAAAGTCAGGGCTGATGGCTATGCTATCGGCAAGCCTTTCGTTTTTCTTTTTTGTCATGGCTCAATGTTTTTATAAATGATAAACATTACCGTTCGGTACAAATGTATAAAATTATTTTAATAAAACTTACCTAACAGTAATATTTATTAAAAATACCTTGTATATTTGCGTAACAGACAGCTAAAATTTTCCATAACAGGACGGCTGTTTTGTGTAACAACCTTAAAAATCGCGTAACAAATGAGTAAAAATCATCCGAAGAAGTGCTTAGAGTGCAAAAAACATTTTTTTGCTAAAAACCTGCGTGCTGTCTATTGTTCAGACAGGTGCAGGGTGCGTTCTAACCGCAAAAAATCCGTAACAGTTACGGAAAAAGCAGAAATTGTACTGAGTAAGGAAGAAATCCTGCTGAAAGAAACTCGGCTTTTGTTGGAAAAGGAACAAATGGGAATACCCCTGCTCGAAAAAAAGTTAACGGAAACGGAAATAAAGCTCCGGGATAGGGAACTGAGAAACGAAAAGATCAGGGGTATCAAAACCAAGTTGCTGAAGGCAAGGACTTATTATGATAGGATACATGGAACAGTAAAATCAGGTGGTGAGATTACAAAGGGAATGTTGGCGGATTCAGCAGGTAAAAACCTTCTTTTAAATGCTCTCGCCGGTTTTGTTACCGATAAAGCAATGGGCAATTCCATCAAGCGGTATGATTATTCAAAGGAGCTTCGTGATATTGATGAACAACTGGCATTACTTGGAAAGGAAGAACGAATTATCCTTTTTCCCTTTGACACAGATTCTTTAAAAGGTGAAATCCAAAACAAAGCCCGGCATATTGAGAACCTGAAACAAAAATGTAAGGAGCTGGAAGAAACAGTACTAAGAAATAAAAGCGTAAAGGATTTAATTCTTCTGAAAGATGAGCATGGCTTTGTCTCTGCTAAGGATGTGAAAAACATAAACTTTTCGGATAGAATCATGCTCAGCGGGGATATGGGAATATTCATCGGGGCCATCGAAAAAAATAAGTGCGCCATCACCCTTACCGGGAAGCAGGGTTCCGGTAAAACTTATTTCTCCTTCGACCTGATAAGCAAGTTCATAGAGTTAAAATACAAGGTGGCTTATTTTTCCTGCGAGGAGGGGATCACCCAGCTCACAAGGGAAAAGATTGATTATTACAGGCTCCAGAACGAAGAAAACTTTAAAATCCGAGAGGAGGCCAGCTTGCAGGACATTCAAAAGTTCGCCAATAGCTTTGATGTAATTGTAATTGACAGTTGGGGCAAGCTGAATACCGACATCAGTGAGTTTGATAAGCTGAGGATCGCTTTTCCAAACACGATTATCGTTTCCATCTTCCAGCTCACTACCTCCGGGCAGATGCGTGGCGGTACTATGGCTGCTTTTGATGCAGGGATTAATATTGAAACATCCATAGTTGACGGGAAACGCATAGCTATGTGTACAAAGAACAGGTATGGAAAAACCGGGATAAGATATTTTATAGATGAGCGAGTGATAAAATAGCTTTTATACTTGCCATTTTAGCAATATATATCCTTGTAATATTGGGCAATAAATCAATTTTATTGCCGATAATAACGAATTTAGATGAGTATTTTGTTATTTTAGGCAGTAATCATATCTTATTGCCCAAAATAACATTTGTTACTTTCGTCAATTATACATATATTTGCCTAAAATTACACATACAAATTGAAAACAGAAGACCTTAAATCATTTCTGCCTGAAAATGAACCATTCACAAAAGAAAGGCTCAGAGATTTTTTTTCTAAAAATGGGAGCAGGTTATCTGATGAAAATTTACGAGTCCGGATTAATAGGTTAAAGGCAAAAGAAAAAATTGTTGCGGTCGGAAGAGGATTATATCGGCTGAATGACAAAAAAATATTTGAACCGGAATTAAGCCTCTCATTAAAAAATTTATCTGGAAAAATAAAAAAAGAGTTCCCATTCTTAAATTTTATTCTGTGGTCATCCACATGGTTAAATGAACTGGCAACACTTCAACTGATGAGAAATATTTTAGTGATAGAGGTTGAATCGGGTTCAGAAGATGCTGTATTTGGAAAACTCAAAGAGGATTTTCCTTTGCGATGCTTCTTAAATCCTACCGAAAATGAATGGGAAAATTATAAAGCGGAAGATGAAAACATTGTGATTAAGACAATGATTTCGGAATCTCCATATAAATTATCCGAGGGGATGAAAGTTGTAAGGCTGGAAAAAATACTGGTTGACCTCTATTGCGATAAATTTTGGAAAATGATTTTTTCGAGCGAGACCTTCAACATTTATTCAGAAGCATGTAAAAGCTATGCGATAAATTTTAGTACGCTTCTCAGCTATGCAGCAAGGCGCGGGAAACGTGATGAAATCTGGAACTATATAAAATCTTTGGAAGCAGTAGATGAAAAAACAATAAACCTGATAGAAAAATGATTAAACCGGAATCGTACTCACCACAATGGCTTGATTCAAAATTGAATGAATATGAAGCCACCAACTACGACTTGGCAGAGAAAATGACCTTTGCCTTCATATTACTTGAGCATCTTAAGCTGAAAGGCCTTGATTTTATTTTCAAAGGGGGAACCTCTTTGGTTCTTATGCTTGATAAATTTCACAGGTTCTCAAAGGATATTGATATTATCCTTCCGGTAAATCCCGGAAACCTGAATGAAATATTTGATAAGGTTGTTGCGGACACTCCATTTACCCGATGGGAAGTGAGCGAAAGAAAGAACGATGAATTTCAGGTTCCGAAGGAACACTACAAGTTTTACTACAACCAAAGCAGGCCGTCCAAATTTCCGGAGCAGCCTGTGTTGTTGGATATAATATACGTGGAGAGCTGTTATCCAGCAACACGCAAAATCAATCTTGCGCACTCTTTTCTATGCACAGAGGAGCCGCATACGGAAATAACAATTCCAACCTTAGATTCTATTGCCGGTGATAAGCTATCTGCATTTGCGCCAACTACCATTGGTATTCCAATGGGAAAAAACAAAGCAGTGGAGATAGCGAAGCAATTATTTGATGTCGATCAGATGTTTGAATTGATGGAATCCCCGGAGGTAGTTCGGGAGAGCTTTGAGCAAACCTCATTGATGTGCATTACGCATTATAAAAAAGATTATACCGTTGAGAACATATATAATGATGTAATCAATACCGCTTTTGCAATGGCGATGATGGGAAAGACCCATCCGGAATTATTTAATGAAATCAAGGCCGGTGTTAGCTCACTGAGCCAATACCTGAATAAGAAAACCAATTTCGGTTATAATGTGGCCTTAACTGCTGCTGCACGCATTGCATATCTGGCTGCTTGCCTGATGAAAAAAACAGTGCCTCATAAATTAGACTGGAAGTCAATCTCTCCTGACGAATTAAAGAGCAAAAAAATTGACCATCCCGAATACGGCGTACTCAATAAAGCTCTCAAGGCAGGGTACCCGGAAGCATGGTACTACTGGTTGCATACAGCAAATATTCTGAGTGGAGCGGCTATTACTGCGGTACCGGTAGCAATAAAAGAGAGCGGGAAAAGGAGTGATAATTTAACTTCTCTCACCTTCATTATTAATGGAAAGGAAACTGTTCTCGATAATGTCAATTTGAATGAACCGCTGCGTGCGGCTGTGGAACAGGCATTAGCCAAATCGGGAAGTACAGGGCGACTGACAAGTGATTATCTCGTAAAGTATAATGATGTGGATTTAGATGTTTCAAAAAAAGTTGGAGAATATCACTTTCCAAAAGATGCCAAAATATTTTTAACGTTAAAATCAGGTGAGGGTGGAAAATAAAAATTTACAATATGTGCAGCCTGAAATTTCGCGCTCCAAATTTGAGAGTGAGATACAAGAATTTCTCAAAATACAGGATGTATGGCGCCAAAAGGGAGTTGTCTGCGTAAAAGCAGAATTTCCTGTTGCGCATTTTATTTTTATTGCCCATTACATGAAACCTCCCGCAGTTGCTTTTGCTGTTTCAATAGATTTTACCAACTACGATGTTGAACCACCCTCAATAGTTTTTATTGACCCTTTCACCGGAGCGCCAGTTACCCGAAAACAGATGGGGCCCTTAAAGTTCATTCAACAAAAAGCCGGAGGAGCGCTTCAGATCAATGGTCAGGTTATGCCTTTTAGTCAGCCGCAAGACTTATTAGTGGGTCAAGGAGATGAATATCCTTTTTTATGCTTGCCGGGCGTGCGCGAATATCACAATCATCCCCAACATTCAGGAAATGCATGGTTATTACACAGAACAAGAGGAGAGGGTACACTGGGTTTTTTACTTACGAAACTATACGACCATGCTATTCCATCTATGCGAGGATACCATATACAATTTAATGTAAACATTCAGCAGCAGTTTTAATGAGTGGCTTTTTAAACATAAAAAAAATAATTCTTCCGGAAATGTGTTTACACATGGCTTACAAACATATGCGGGAAGCTGGCAAACATCAGTTGGAAGGCGTAGCCCTTTTCTCCGGTAAAGAAAATGAAAATATTTTTCGCATTGAAAAAACGATTGTGCCTGAGCAACATGCAATGAGTTTAGAGGATGGATTACTTTATTCTGTGAGTGGCGATGAGTTACATAGGATAAATGTTTGGCTTTATGAAAACAAGATGAGTTTGATCGCACAAATTCATAGTCATCCAACGCGGGCGTATCACTCAGCAACAGATGATGCGTATCCCATTGTTGCAACGGTTGGTGGGGTTTCCATTGTAGTTCCAGATTTTGCTTTTGGCGAGGCTGATATAAACTGTTGCGCCGTTTACAGGCTGCATCCCGAAAAAGGATGGATTGAATTAGATAAAAAGATAAAAAATGAATTAATAGAAGTGATTAAGTAATGGCATTGGCTGAATATTTTTCTAAAAATTTACTCGCACTGTCCCAGGCTCTGAACAAGGGATCGGCAGATGAATTCCAAAACATCTTGAATAAAACAGTGGTTGGAATTGCATTTGACGATGCAATCAATAAGCGAGAAGGAAAATTAGCGGCTGAGATGCTCACACGCTTGTTAAGCAGGCTTTATCCTAAGCTAAATCTTATTAATCTCACAGGAAAGAAAGATGCGGCAGATGAATATATTGAATTGGCTAAAAAGATAAATTCCCGAATAGAGATTACAAAAGTGAAACCAACAGTAATAGTTGCTGTAAGTCAAAAGCCACTTTCAAAAGAATATTTGGGCTCACGTATTTTCTATGTAGGATCCGATAAATGGGTAGCAAAATTCTCTGACAAAAAACCTGTTGGATGTGGTAATAGCGAAGTGCCTTTTGCTGCCGGAGCTGTGGCTTGCGTAGCAGTTTCAAATATTTTCAGGGTTGTTTTTCAGGACTTTATCAATGAAGCTGCCCTTGACGGAGATTTTTCTTTTTCACTTATCAATCTTGATTGTTCGGATAGTAACGCTGAGATTAAAGAAATAGATGTACAGGATTTTATTTTGGTTGGCTTTGGTGCAATAGGGAACGGTGCGGTCTGGGCTTTAGCAAACACGCCTTTTATAAAAGGAACGGTTACTATTGTGGAACCCGAAACAGTTGATTTATCGAATTTGCAGAGATATGTACTTGCCGAAGAACGTCATATAGACAAAGCTAAAACCGATATACCACAGGTATACAACAAGAACTCTAACCTCAAAATAAATGTTGTTCCTAAAACATGGGCGGGGTTCCTCGGTGAAAAAAATAATTGGATAAATTCATCTGTGTTGATCTCGATTGATAATGCAAAGGATCGTATAGGGGTTCAGAGTTCCTTGCCAAAAAAAATCATCAACTCATACACAGCGGAGAATTTAATTGGTATTTCCCGCCATTATGCTTTTGGCGAAGAAGCCTGCGTTGCCTGCACCTATATGCCCACAGAAGAAAGAAAAAATTTTGCTTTGGAAGTGGCAGAAAACTTGGGTATTCACCGCATAAACTTGCCTCCTCCCTTTACCATTGAATATGCAATGGGCGGCTACTTGCATGGAAACAAGGGTGCAGACGATCAATTATTGGGGTGGATCGCAAGTGAAAACTCTATTGATCGTGCAGAACTGGAAAAGTTTAAGGATATCCCGGTGCGCGAATTTTATTCAAAGTTTGTATGCGGAGGCATCTTAATGAAGATGAAAAAGAACGATAGTAAAGCAGGCGCTGTTGAAGCTCCTTTGGCTTTTCAATCAGCCTTAGCCGGAATTTTATTAGCGGCAGAGTATGTGGTTGAAAAGGGCCGTCTTAGAAAAAGCAAATTGCCAAATGTATCGCAGCTTTGGCCATTAGCTCCAATAAAAAAGGACATTAACCCGCGTAGCTTCATTTTTACAAAGGATAATACGGGGCGGTGTATATGCAGTGATAAAGAATTCATCGCGGCATATCAAAAAAAATATCCTGCTCCTGTGAAACAAAAATCTTTAACCCATTAAAATACTATGGCAAAAAAGGAAAAGGAAATAAAAGAAGAACCGCTGGAAAAAAAACTCTGGAAGACGGCTGACAAGCTCCGTAAAAATATGGATGCTGCCGAATATAAGCACGTGGTATTGGGACTGATCTTCCTGAAATACATCTCTGATGCTTTTGAAGAACTGTTCAACAAATTGAAAGAAGGCGAAGGAGATTATGAAGGTGCGGACCCGGAAGATAAAAATGAATACGCAGCAGAGAAAGTATTTTATGTACCTCCCTCCGCACGCTGGGTATGGTTGCAGGGCCGGGCAAAATTACCTTCCATTGGCAAAGACATAGATGATGCTATGGATGCCATTGAAAAAGACAACCCATCCCTTAAAGGAGTTTTACCAAAGGTGTATGCACAGGAAAAATTAGACAAGGCAAGTGTTGGCGGTTTAATTGACCTTATCAGCACTTCCGTACTCGGAACAAAAGAAGCGCAAAGCAAAGATGTTTTAGGTCGGGTGTACGAATATTTTCTCGGTGAGTTTGCATTGGCCGAAGGTAAAAAGGGCGGTCAGTTCTATACTCCGGCAAGCGTTGTAAAACTATTGGTGGAAATGCTCGAACCTTATGAAGGTAGGGTATTCGACCCATGCTGCGGAAGTGGTGGTATGTTCGTACAAAGCGAAAAGTTTATCAAAGCACATCAGGATTACTACAAAAAGAGAGACAACGGCAAAAAACTATCTCTCAACTCTGCCGACTATATTTCCATTTACGGACAGGAAAGCAACCAGACCACCTGGCGACTGGCCAAAATGAACCTTGCCATTAGAGGCATTGACAGCAGCAATGTGAAGTGGAACAACGAAGGGAGTTTTTTGAATGATGCCCATAAAGACCTGAAAGCCGATTACATCATTGCCAATCCTCCGTTTAATGATAGCGACTGGAGCGGTGAGCTTTTACAAACAGATGCCCGATGGAAATACGGTGTACCCCCTGCCGGAAATGCGAATTACGCATGGATACAGCACTTCATTTATCATTTGGCCCCAACCGGACAGGCAGGTTTCGTCCTCTCCAAAGGTTCACTTACCACCAATACCAGCAACGAAGGTGAAATAAGGAAAGCTCTTGTTGAAAATGATTTGATTGATTGTATTGTAAACCTTCCGGCAAAATTATTTTTGAATACGCAGATACCCGCCTGTCTTTGGTTTTTAAGCCGGAACAAACAGAAACACGGTTCGACAAGCTCACCGCAGCGAAAAGGAAAAATATTATTTATTGACGCGAGAAATCTGGGCTTCCTTATAAACAGGCGCACAAAAGAATTATCTGCGGAGGATATTAAAAATGTTGCCGCCACTTACCATAACTGGCGCACAGGCGAAAATAAGTATGAAGACATTGCCGGATTTTGCAAAGCCACAACCATTGAAGAAGTAAAAGCCCTCAACTATGTAGTAACCCCCGGCAGGTATGTGGGCTTACCGGATGATGAGGACGATTTCAATTTTGCGGAACGCTTCACGACCCTGAAAACTGAACTGGAAAGACAGATAGCGGAAGAAGATGCTTTGAATAAGCGGATAGCTGCCAATCTTTCAAAAATTAAAACTGAAGTGGAAGCATGAGTAAAATGCGAAAATATACACATGAAGAAGTTGAAGCTAATTTGAACAAAGCACTTTCAATCCTACAGGAAAGGGATGCTGTATTGCTCGATTCTGAATTTAATATCAACGAAAGAACCGTTACACATAGATTGGGTATGTATCTGGCCGAGCTCTTTTCTGAATTAGATGTTGATTGCGAGTATAACCGAGTTTTCAATGAACAGACAAGAGAGTTTATGGCAAAACGAGTTGAACTTCCACATGTTGAAAGTGAATTGACTTTAGAGGATACAGAAGCTAAAACAGTTTTTCCTGATATTATAGTACACAAGAGGCAAACTGGATATAACATAATGGCAATTGAAGTAAAAATGGGATGGAAAAACTCAAAGGGCGATTTTGATAAAGTAAAGGCAGAGGTGTATAAACATCAGCTTGGTTATCAATATACAGTATTTGTTATTATAGGGCCTGGTAAGGAACTAAAACTTCATTGGATAAAATGAGCGAGTGGAAGGAATATAGAATTGGAGATTTACTTCAACTTGAATATGGGAAGTCCTTGATGGATTATCGTAATGGTATGGGTACGTATGAAGTATTCGGAACAAATGGAAAGATTGGATTGACCGATAAATGCTTACATGACGAACCATCAATAATTATTGGAAGAAAAGGTGCTTATCGTGAAGTCCATTTCGCTAAGAGACCATTTTTTGTAATTGACACCGCTTTTTATACCAAGAGAAAAAACAATAATACTGATACAGTTTTCATGTATTACTGGTTTAAGAATGTTGACATTAATGCAATGGATAGTGGCTCAGCGATTCCGTCAACAAGCAGGGATGAGGTTTACGAATTAACCATAAATCTCCCACCACTCTCTGAGCAAACCGCCATAGCCGAAGTTTTAAGCAGCTTAGATGATAAAATATATCTGTTACACCGCCAAAATAAAACCCTTGAGCAATTAGCCGAAACGCTGTTCAGGCAGTGGTTTGTGGTGGAAGCGGATGAGAGTTGGAAAGAAAAACCATTGGATGAAATTGCTGAATATTTGAATGGATTAGCATTACAAAAGTTCCCCGGAGATTCATTACCCGTTATAAAAATCAGAGAAATGAGACAGGGGATTTCGGAAAATACAGATAGATGTAGTAGAGAAATTCATGAGAAATATATCATTCATGATGGCGATATTCTTTTTTCATGGAGTGGCAGTTTGGAAGTAGTGATTTGGTCTGGTGGCGATGGTGCACTAAACCAGCATCTTTTCAAGGTTAGTTCAAAGGATTATCCAAAATGGTTTTATTACTTGGCAACTAAACATCACCTTGAAAACTTCAAAATGATTGCAGAATCAAAGTCAACCACAATGGGGCATATTCAAAGGGAGCATTTGTCAGATGCAACTATTTCAATTCCACCTAAGGAAATTTTTGCTGAATATGACAGTATCATTGCCCCTTTAGTTGAAAAAAAAATCAAAAACAATTTGCAAATCCATATCCTCACCAAGCTACGGGAAACATTGTTGCCAAAGCTGATGAGTGGGGAGGTGAGAGTAAATGCATGCAAGGATGGAATCAAAAACTAACAGACTATCCATATACCTGATTAAAGAAGGATTTGATACTCCGGATAAGATTCTCAAAAGTATCTCTCCCCAAAAAGAAATTAGTGGAATAGGAACATTTTATTATGCAAGTTCCCCCACGAGAGAGCCAGATTGGGTTAAAAAGTTTTTTGCCAATTCTCTTGGAGATACCTCCCATCTGAAAACCGCTGCTGCTAAAGGAGTATTATTGGTTCAGATTAATATAGATACGACCACTGTACGCTTTGCTTTCTGCTTCGGAACGGGCAGGCATATGTTAAAAGACGGCGTTATTGATGAAAGATTCGGCTTGCGTACCACTTTAAACACAATAAAACCGAATAACATACGCAGCATAGAAAAAAACAGCATTGGAGCTGTCTCTAAAATAAGCAAAGAACAGATGAGTAAAGGTGCTACATTCTCGGATTTTGGCTTTGATATAGAGCAGGATTTAGTTCGTTCAGTAACAGGACAATCTTCTCTTGATCAGTTTGGGAAAATAATCACAGGTGGTGATTCGCTGAGTCTCTCTGTAAAGGTGAATGTCAACAATGCAATAGAATTTTTGAAACTCTGTTATGCGCAATATATTAGTCCAAAATATAAAGAGGAATTCGGCTGGATTGATCAGATTCAGGAAATAAAAAATCATAAACTGATCGAAAACTTGAATGCCGAGCTGCTTCGCAGGTTAAATGCAAAAGAGCTCGATAAGCTATGGATGTCCGTCCCTGACCTAATAGACTGGTGGGATGTAAAAGGGTTTAAATACCTTCCTCGTCAAGACAAACTATCCGATGATATATCTATCACGGAATTTTTGAATCATTATCAAAATTTTGATTCCGTTCAGCAGATTAAGACAAAAACATTGACTGCTTTTTCTGCGTCAAATGATAGTGAAATTGACAGCTGGTCAATCTACAAGTGTATTTATGGAGAAGTAACTCAAGGTGATAAAATATATGTGATTAACAATGGAAAATGGTATGAAATTGCATCGGGATTTGTTGATGAAATAAACTCAAGCTATAATAATATCCAGCTATCAGATATAACCCTTCCGGAATACAATCATAAAAATGAATCTGAATACAATGAGAGTGTAGCTTTGGGAGATTCTTCCATTGTTTGCATGGATCGAAAAGAAATTATCTATGGGGGTGGGCATAGCAAAATAGAATTCTGCGATTTACTAACTTCTGATAACAAAATAGTTCATGTAAAGCATTATGGAGGATCGAGTGTTTTAAGCCACCTGTTTATGCAGGGAAGTGTTTCGGGAGAACTATTTATTCAGGATCCAAAATTCAGAAAGGAACTGAATAAAAAATTGCCAAGTGGAAGGAAACTGATCAATCCTGGCAATAAACCTGATCCATCAAGTTACGAAATAGTTTTCACGATAATAAGCAACAGTCAAGACGAACGTCCGCACCTCCCCTTTTTCAGCAAAGTGAGTATAAAAAATGCCAAAAGGAGACTGGAAGGTTATGGCTATAAAGTAACGTTGAAGAAAATAGTTTCCGTGAAAAGGGGAGTTGAAGAAGAATCAGAAACCTAAGTTTAAAATATATCAGTATGCCAAATCTTTTTGTAGTTCGTTCAAATTATGGCCAATACACCCCCCAATTTATAAAGGGAGGATATGCAGCTATTGGCTGGCTTGATGAAATGGACTTATCAAAAATTAAAACCCGAGAAGAACTATATCCTATCTATGAAGAATATCATAAAGAGAAGAATAGTTTGGTATTAGGTCAACAGGTAGGACAGATCAGCAGGTTTCTGTTCGAAATACAAAAAGGAGATTACGTTATTGCTCAATCGGTGAATAGCGACCATATTCATTATGGCATTGTGGAAAGCGATTATTATTATGAGCTCCATTCAAAAGACGGATGCCCATATCCGCACCGCAAGAAGGTAAAATGGATCAATGAGTTGCCAAGAAATTCCTTTTCGGTTCCTTTTCAAAATACCATACGGTCATCCCTTACCGTATTCAAGGTTTCACAACTACAGAATTTCTTTTCGGTAATCGGCGAAACAAAATTTATTGCACCAAAAGAAGGACTAATTGAATATAATTATCACAAAACCATTCTTGACCGTTTGATGGAATTGGATGCTAAAGAATTTGAAATTTTAATTACGCATCTGTTAGCTGCATTGGGATTTGAAGGCACTGAACATACCGGAAGGCCCGGTGATGGCGGTGTAGATGCCACAGGTGAATTAAATATAGCTGGAATGGCAAAGGTGAAGATATTTGTTCAGGCGAAACGCTACAAGCCAGATTCAACTATAAAATCATCAGATGTAAAGGCATTGAGGCAAAATATTCCGAGAGATGGACAAGGTGCATTTATTACCACCGCACAATTTGATAAAAAATCAAAAGAAGTGGCACTGGATGCGAATTTTCCAAGAATAGGTTTAATCAATGGAAATCAATTTGTTGAATTGTTGGCGGAGCATTGGGATGAAATTCCAAATGAATTCAGAGAAAAATTAGGTTTAAAAATCGGTTTGATACCAATGTAAATGAAACCCATCACCGAAAATATCATAGAAGAATCAGCGATTGAAATTTTGCAATCGCAGGGATGGGAATATGCCAATGGCAAGGAGATTTCACCGGAGGGATTATTTTGTGAGCGTGAAAATTTCAGCCAGATTATTTTATCCAGCAGGATCAGGGCAGCCATTGCGAAAATTAATCCTCACATTCCGGCAGATGCTCAGGAGGCAGCCGTTCAAAAAGTATTGCGGATTGCTTCACCCGATTTGCTGCATAACAACGAGGAATTTCACCGTCTTTTAATCGAGAAGGTAAAAATTCCCTATCAGCAAAACGGCTATGAGCGCAGTCATGAAGTGGCGTTGATTGATTTTGAAAACCCTGCCAACAACCAGTTTCTGGTGGTGAATCAATACACCATTATTGAGAATAACCAGAACAAACGCCCGGATGTATTGCTTTTCGTTAATGGCATTCCACTGGTGGTAATTGAACTGAAAAATGCGGCAGATGAAAATGCAGACATCCTGAGCGCTTACAAACAAATTCAGACATACAAGGCCATTATTCCTTCACTGTTCACTTACAATGCCATTTGCATTATCAGCGATGGTCTAGAATGCAAGGCAGGAAGCGTTTCAGCAGACCTGAGCCGGTACATGACATGGCCTGTCTGCGTGCAACGCACAGGCAGAAAAACAGCTGACGGCTTTTTCGTTTATGTTTTAGAGTGTGATAATGGAAGTTATTACATAGGGCAAACTGAAAATCTTGAAAAAAGATGGCAAGAGCATATTTCAGGTAAGGGTGCGAAATGGACAAAATCTCATAAACCTGTTTGTATAATTCATTATGAAGAATTTAAAACACGGGAAGAGTCAGTAAAGCGGGAAAGTGATTTGAAAACGGGTTTCGGTAGAAAGTGGATCAAAAGAGAAATTGCAGCAGGACGCAACAATCCATACAAAACCGAAGAAAATCTAAAATTAGCTTCCCGCTTCAAGCCGCAATTAGAGACCTTGCTGAAAGGCATGTTCCAACCGGCAACAATGCTTGATTTGGCGCGCAACTTTATTGTGTTCGAGAAATCAAAGAAAGAAGATGCCAAAACAGGGTTAATTCAAATTCAAACCGTTAAAAAGCTGGCCGCCTACCATCAATATTATGCGGTAAACAAAGCCGTGCAATCAACTATCAACGCATCTGGAACAGACGGAGATAAACGGGGCGGTGTAGTTTGGCACACACAAGGATCAGGGAAAAGTTTGAGCATGGTTTTCTATTCGGGTAAGCTCATTACCTCTCCCGAAATGAAGAACCCTACCATTGTGGTTATTACCGACCGCAACGATCTGGACGACCAGTTGTTCGACACCTTTGCATCTTCAGTTCAGCTATTGAGGCAGGAGCCGGTGCAGGCAGAGAGTCGGGACCACCTGAAAGAATTGCTGAAGGTAGCCAGCGGTGGCATTGTGTTTACCACCATTCAGAAATTCTTGCCTGACGGTAATAAATCTGTATATGACCAGCTTTCAGATAGAAAGAATGTCGTAGTCATTGCAGATGAAGCCCACCGGACACAATACGGTTTCGAGGCAAAATACCTCGATGTAAAAGATGCCAAAGGAAAGGTAATAGATAAGCGCCTTGCTTATGGCTTTGCGAAGTATATGCGGGATGCCCTGCCCAACGCCACCTACATTGGTTTTACAGGCACTCCGATTGAAGGCACAGACGTAAATACACCGCAGGTTTTCGGAAATTATATTGACCGCTATGATATTAAAGATGCAGTGGATGACGGAGCAACTGTTAAAATTTTCTATGAAAGCAGATTAGCGAAAGTTAATCTGGATGAAGAAGGCAGAAGATTGATTCAGGAATTTGATAAAGAATTGGAGCAGGATGAAGAAATAACTGAAAAGCAAAAAGCAAAAGCGAAATGGACAAAACTTGAAGCCATTGTAGGGAACCAGGACAGGGTGAAGAATCTGGCAAAAGATATTGTTACCCACTTTGAAAAAAGACAAACCGTATTTGAAGGCAAGGCGATGATTGTTGCCATGAGCCGCAGAATTGCTGCCGACCTCTATAAAGAAATTATTGCCCTCAAACCGGATTGGCACAGCGACGATATGACCAAAGGCATTATAAAGGTGGTGATGACAACCAATAGTGCTGACGGTCCCGAAATTTCAAAACACCATACTACAAAACAGCAGCGAAAAGATTTATCGGAACGCATGAAGGATCCCTCTGACGAATTGAAACTTGTCATTGTTCGTGATATGTGGCTGACGGGTTTTGATGCTCCCTGTTTGAACACGATGTATGTTGACAAGCCTATGAGAGGGCATAACCTGATGCAGGCCATAGCAAGGGTAAACCGTGTTTTCAAAGACAAAGCGGGCGGCCTGATTGTGGACTACCTCGGCATTGCCACCGACCTGAAAAAAGCCCTTTCATTCTACGGTGAAGCGGGCGGGAAAGGAAATCCAGCAGAAAATATTGAAAAAGCATTTGAAATATTTACCGAAAAACTGGAAGTGATCCGGCAAATGTTCAACGAAGAAAGCAATACCCGGAAAGATATTTTGGTAGAAGAACCGCAGGCCTACTATCAAAACAGCCTTAAATTCAATTACAGAAGATTCTTTTCCGTTGATGCCCAACAAAAATTATCTATCATTCTGCAAGCTGAGGAACATATTTTGGGCTTGTCTGCCTGTGACGGCACGGCAGACAGGCAGGAAGGTAAGGAGAGATTTATCCGTGAAGTAAGCTTGCTCAGTCAGGCTCTTTCTCTTTGTATTACCAAAGAAGAAGTTCAGACGCATTTACCGGAAGTGGCATTCTTTCAGGCAGTAAAGGCACGGTTGGCAAAATTTGATGCTCCGGCCGGTGGTGGCAGAACAGATGTAGAAATTGAAACGGCTATTAAGCAAATTGTGGATGAAGCATTAAGCAGCGATAAGGTAATTGATATTTTTGATGCTGCCGGGATGAGCAAGCCGGAAATTTCCGGTCTTGAAATTCTCTCTGACGAGTTTTTACTGGAAGTACAGGGAATGCAGCACAAAAATTTGGCGATTGAATTGCTGAAAAAAATTCTGAACAATGAATTGAAGGCAAGAGCGAAAACCAACCTTGTTAAGAGCAGAAAACTTCTGGAAATGCTGGAAGGTGCTATCAAACGCTATCAGAATAATCTGCTGACAACTGCTGAAATTATTCAAGAACTCATCAACATTGCCAAACAAATAAAAGAATCAGATAAGGAAGGCGAGAAACTCGGTTTGAACAATGACGAAGTGGCTTTTTACAATGCGCTGGAAATAAATGATAGCGCAGTGCAAGTGTTGGGTGATGATACCCTAAAGGATATTGCCCGTGAAATCGCCGATAAGGTAAGAACCAATGCCACCATTGACTGGACGATCCGCGAAAGTGCGCGCGCTAAACTAATGGTATTGGTAAGGCGTACCCTAAAAAAATACGGCTATCCTCCGGATTTGGAACAAAAGGCAATAGATACTGTTCTGAAACAGGCTGAAATGATGGCAGAAAATGTGTTGAATAATTCATAAAATAACTTTCATAAACAAGCAAATTACATGGACGATTTTTCTGAGAAAAACGAAGAACTCAACAAGCTCCGCATAGAGAATGAGATAAAGAAAATGAAACTTTCATTGGAGCATGGGGCTAATTTTTTCTCTGAAGGAGAGAAGAAACTGTCCCCTGAAATGGAAAGCCAATGGCTGGATCAAGTACAGCAGTTTGAGGACGCTTATGCAAAAAATAAAAGAGTAGTGATATATGATTTTATCGGTAGGCCGGCATATAAGCCTGTGAGTGAAATTCCTGAAACAGAAATCAAATCCGAGTTGAAAAGGATTTTAAATCTGCTTGGCGAAAAGTCAATTTGTATTGACACTATCTGTAAAGTAGAAGACCGAGAACTATATCGCTTTATTACCGAAGAACTATTTCAGGAAGAAACAGACTATATGGTGATGGAGGGGATGACGCACAATTACATTTATGAAGAATTCCATCCTAACCACGAACATGATATTAAAAATCATTGCAGGGAATTTATGGAAGTTCTTTTGAACAAAAAGTTAGACCTAAATCCTTCTTTTATGGCGATGGCTAATGAAATAAATTCGGAAAGCGGTGTTATAAAGCAGAGTGAAGCCATAAAAAAGATGCAGTTATTCCGGGACGCATACATATTTTTAAAATTGCAATACTTTAAAGTAACCTCGTTGCATGTAAGCGAGGAAAAAGCGAAAGCCACTTTTGATATAAAATACACAGGAACTATTGAAGGAAGCAATGAGAAAAAAACTTTTTCAGGAATAGCAGAATTTCAATTAAAATACGAATACAATTATTGGTGCATCAGTAAAATAAATATTCCGGGAATATCAATTTAAAGGGCAGGTAGATTTTTAGGCAATGAAAATCCCATTAAGACAATTTGAGCAATATATAGACGAAACCATACTCCAGCGTGGGCTTTCCTATTTTAAGAAAGGTTATGTAAATACACCTGAAGAAATTACTTCCGGGAAATTTGAAGCGATTGTTCAGGGGACAGAAGATTACACAGTGGAGGTGCAGATTAAAAATGAAACTATTACTGATTATTCCTGTACCTGTCCCTATGATTTGGGGCCTGTATGTAAGCATGTAGTAGCAGTAATTTTCTATTTACAGAAGGAGGAACTTGATATTAGAGCAGGTTCAGACCATAAAAGGAATGGAACGGAAAAAATAAAAAAAGGAACAGGGAAAAAGAGACAAACCGTTGCGCAGCAGGTAACGGAATTACTCGATAATATTTCTCACGAGGAACTGAGAGAGTTTATCCACGAAAAAGCAGAAAGTAATGCTTCCTTCAGGAATCTTTTTATTTCTTCTTTTGCTCATCGCAACAAAAATGAGACACAAGAAACATACAATAAGCAAATCCGTTCTATTCTGCGTCAGGCTGCCGGGCGGGATGGTTTTATTGATTGGTCAGGTACACGCCATGTAGGTAATATGGTGCATGGATTGGTTACAACCGCACGAAACCAATTCCAGCTTAAAAATCCTAAAAGTGCAGTCCTGCTCTGTTGCGCTGTGATGGAGGAAATGACCGAAGCCTTGCAATTTGCCGATGACAGCAATGGTGATATTGGCGGACCCATAGAAGAAGCTGCGGAGTTATTGCATGAAATCGCTTCCTCAAAGGAGCTGCCTGAAGAACTTCGCAAACACCTGTTCAGTTATTGCCTGAATACCTTCAATAAAAATATATTTTCCGGGTGGGATTGGCATATTGATATGCTTGACCTCGCATCTTGTCTTATTAAAAGCAATGAAGATGGAGAACGTGTTATTGCTATTTTGGATAAAGTAAAAAATTCTGAATATGAAGCAGAGAAAGCGCAGAGTATAAAATTGAATATTCTGAAAAAACTAAAAGGAGAGAAAGAAGCCGACCGCTTTATGGAACAAAATCTGTCAAATCCTTCCCTCCGGGAAACTGCCCTTGAAAAAGCTTTTTCAAAAAAGGATTATATAAAAGTCATTCAGATAGCAAAAGAAGGTATTCTGCACGATAAAAAGGATAAGCCCGGCCTTGTGTATGATTGGTATGACTGGCTTCTGAAAGTTGCCAAAACGCAGCATGACAAAGAAAAGATTATTGAATATGCACGCCTTATGTTCATTGAATCACACCGCCACGATCATAGAGAACATTACAAGCTGATGAAAACCCATGTGGAAAAAGGCAAGTGGGAAGATTTTGTGCATGAACTTGTCAAAGAAATCATAAAAAATAGTCGCTTTGGAGATTTTCATCTTGTGGCTGAAATATACATCAACGAGCAATGGTGGGATAAACTGTTAGCGTGGATTAAACAGAATTCTCTGAATATGGAAGGTATTTCCGAGTATGAAAAATACCTGTCAAAAGACTATGCACCTGAACTTGCAGATATTTATGAAAAGAAAATCGTAGAATACTTAAAACGCAGTACCGGACGGGGAAATTATAAAACTGCATGCAGGTTTATGAGAAGGATGCTAAAGCTGGGGGCAAAGGAGAAGGTCAACCGGATGATTGAAATTTTCCGAAAGGAATACATCCAGAGGAGGGCACTTATGGAAGAATTGGATAGGATATAAATTTAAAGTCGGGTAAACTTCCTGAAATCCATCAGCGCCTTGAAATCCTCAATAAAAAAGTCCGATAATAACGGTTTTAGGGCTACTTTTTAACACATAACATATTTATTTTCAATATGTTATTATTTTATACGTACACCATTACGTACATATTTTCTGGTTTACCCCCCTCTTAATTTTTATTCTTCATTCTATAATTTATTTTGCCATTAATGAAAGTCCTCCGTGTCATATCGCTGAGTAGTTCCAACACGGTATTTTTTAAAGTACCTGGCAATGACTGGAAAGCTTCCTCGTGGGTAAAACTGATTTCAAGGAAATAAAATATAATTATAAGAAACTCCCGAGTTTGACACTCGAATCGAGGTCGCAACCCTACAGCCCTTGTTAATGCTGCATTCTTGTTTGGATTTTAAAATTTTGTAGTGAACAAACATTAACAAAACGTTGTTAATACTTGCCTTTAGGCTTGTGATTTAAT
>JACPDY010000064.1 GCA_016183775.1 Bacteroidota bacterium | reverse complement strand
GAACATTTCGTAAAGGCGCAAACAATCGGCTCCGTATTGTACACAAATACTATCAGGGCTTACAACATTGTATTTCGATTTGGACATTTTTTCAACTTCAACACCACATAGATACTGTCCTTCATTGTCAATAAATTCGGCATCTTTATATTCTTCTCTCCATTTTCTAAATTTTTCTTTATCAAGAATATCATTTTCTACAATGTTTACATCAACATTAATTTTAATAAAATTAGCTTCGTTAAAATGATACACTTTTTCTTTAAAAGAAGGAAAGGACTGAGAAACACGAATAACATCAATGCGATCGATTATTTTTTCATCCTTAATTATAGGTTGGGTCGCAATTTCATGAGATACAAAGATTGGGATTAATGGTTTGCCGGTTATTTCCTCATATCTATATTGATATACTAAATTACTTCTCCCCTGTATCATCCCCTGGTTGATCAACTTTTTCGCCGGTTCATCAATATTAATGTATCCCATATCTTTCAAAAACATGGTCCAGAAACGTACATAAAGTAAATGACCCGTGGCATGTTCGCTGCCGCCTAAGTATAGGTCAATATTTTTCCAGTAATCAGAGGCTTGTTTGCTTACAAATTCTTTTTCGTTTCGCGCATCCATGTAGCGCAGGTAATACCAGCTGCTGCCGGCCCATCCGGGCATGGTGGTATGCTCGTAATCATATTTTCCCTGGTATTTCCAGTTTTTGGCGCGGGCAAGTGGGGGCTCGCCGCTTTCGGTGGGTAAAAATTTATCTACTTCGGGCAATACCAATGGCAATTCATTTTCAGGCAAGGTGTTTGCAATGCCATCTTTGTAATAAACAGGTATAGGTTCTCCCCAATAGCGCTGACGGCCAAACACGGCATCCCGCAGGCGGTAATTTATTTTTCCTTTGCCTAATCCAAGTGTTTCAATTTCCTGTATGGCACGTTTAACAGCATCTTTTACATCAAGTCCGTTCAAAAAATCGGAGTTGATAAGTTTGCCTTCTTTTGCGTCATAGGCCTCATCCCGGCCTTCTCCAAAGGAGAAGGAGTCCGGCGCTTCAACCACTTCAATGATCGGTAGATTAAAATGTTTCGCGAAAGCGTAATCGCGTGAGTCATGCCCGGGAACGGCCATAACAGCGCCTGTACCGTAACCGGCCAATACATAATCACCAATCCATACAGGGATAGGTTTTCCGGTAAAAGGATGTTCAACATAAGCTCCTGTAAATTCCCCTGTAATTTTTTTCACGTCTGCCATGCGTTCGCGCTCACTGCGGTTTTTGGCGAATGTGATATATTCATCAACTGCTTTTTTGCGATCAGGAGTGGTTATTTTATCAACCAACTCGTGTTCAGGCGCGAGGGTAATGAAACTTACCCCGAAGATTGTATCGGGCCTTGTCGTAAAAACTTCAATAAAGGCCTCACCTAAATCCTCTCCAAAGGAGAGGACTTTTTTAATTTCGCCACAAACAAAATCTGTTTTGTTAATGACTTCATCATTTGTGAAACGAATTACTTTATATCCAACGTCTTCCAATACAAACGTTCGTATTGCATCCTGATCCTGTTGGTATTCATGAATCTTACCATCAATTTCAAGTATTAACTTTTTCTCAAGGCAAACAAAATCTGCTATATATTGTTCAATAGCGTGTTGTCTCCTAAATTTAAACCCAAGTCCATTGTTGCGTACTCGTTCCCATAATATAGCTTCTGCTTCAGTTGGCTCTTTTCTGTTTTCACGCGAACGGTCTTTTAATGCGGCCCATAATTGTTTTTTAGCCGTATGATACCCGGGAGATCCTGAATCAGTCCTCCTCTCCTTTGGAGAGGAGTTAGAGGTGAGGCGAAATTTTAAACCAGATCCTTCCGACCTCCCTATCCAATTCCTTTGCGACTCCCGCAAACTTTCACTCCAGTCAATTTTATCCAGGCCGTCTAGCAGGCGTTGGGCATACGCTGTAATGCGCATGCTCCATTGTTTCATTAGTTTGCGTTCCACCGGATACCCTCCGCGTTCACTTACGCCATCTTTTACTTCATCATTGGCCAATACAGTGCCAAGTGCAGGACACCAGTTTACGGATGCTTCGCCGAGGTAGGCGATACGGAAATTCATTAAAATATCACTTCGTTTCTTTTCATCATAAGAAGCCCAATCAGGAGAATTGAAGGCATCAAAGGCCGGATTAACAAATGATAATGAATCGAAGGTGATTTTTTGTGAACCTTCTGTTTCAAAAATTTTAATCAGTGTATCAATCTTCTCCGCTTTGTTGGTTCTTGGATTATACCAGGAATGAAAAAGCTGTATGAAGATCCATTGCGTCCATTTATAATATGCCGGGTCGGAGGTACGTACTTCCCGGTCCCAGTCGAAAGAAAAGCCAATTTTATCCAGTTGTTCGCGGTAACGCTTAATATTTTGTTCAGTTGTAATTGCGGGGTGTTGACCGGTTTGTATGGCGTATTGTTCGGCCGGCAGTCCGAATGAATCGTAACCCATTGGGTGCAATACATTAAACCCTTTGAGGCGTTTGTAACGTGCCAAGATATCGGACGCGATATAGCCCAGCGGGTGACCTACATGCAGCCCGGCACCGGAAGGGTAGGGGAACATATCAAGCACATAATACTTGGGCTTTGCCGGATTCTCTTCGGTTTTAAATGTTTTGTCTTTGGCCCACTTATCCTGCCACTTCTTTTCTATTTCTCTGAAATTATACTCCATATAACCTGTAATTTTGTCCCGAATGCAATCACATCCCGAGTACTCGGGACGAGCCCACTGAGTCCCGCTTTAGGCGGAATTCAATTTGGGCAAACGAATTTATGAATTTTAGCAGGGATATTTATGTTTTTAGCTGCTCCGCAAAATTTTCGTACAAATGACGATATAAAACAGCTAATTTAGTGTAAACAATTTTTAAAATGAACATTCAATGCATCCGCAAAAGAGTAACATTACTTCTGGTACTTGCCATGAGCAATTGTTTTTTACTCATGAGCCAGGAAAAGAGTTTTTCATCCATGATACAAAAAACATGGAAAGAGCTGTCTTCGGCTAACCCGAATGAAGCACGGTTTGAAGCATACGGCGGCAAAGAAATTCCCGAAAGCACCTATCGTTTGCATGTATTCAGGGCAAACGGAACCATATTCACGTCAACACATCACTCGAATAAAACAGTGAAGAGTGCCGGACTGGGATTTTCGGATAAAGATGATGCCTTTATTGAAGAATCGAAATGGGAGCTTAAAGGAAGCGAGTTATTGTGGTATGTAAAATCATCAAAGTTCGGAATGTCATCAAGCACGGCAACAAATTATAAATACAAGGTAATTAAGCTTACCCAGACAGAATTAATATTGAAGCTGATCGACACTAAAATCACCACCCTCTGACGTGCGGCATAAACTCTTTTTCGTAGTATTTTCATTGTTCTGTTTTCGCGCAATCGCTCAAGCAGCAATCACTTCCGCATCGTTGTACGGTGTGTGGGTTATTGACAGCGGCGCTTTTCCAGCTGATATTGTAAAGCTCAAAGCCTATGAGGCGAAAGACTCATCCCGATCATATAGTGGCTATGAGTTTTTAAAGAATGGCACTATAAAGATCGCAAATCATTCTGCCGGAAAGGCTTTCTGCGGTAATGGATCCCCCTATATAAAAAAAGGAACCTGGTTTTATAAAAAGCAATTTATACGCCTGAAAGTAACGGGAGGCTATTTTGCAGAAGGAACTTATTCGTATGATCTGGTATATAAAATAGCATCATTTTCGAATGGGTTGCTTGTACTCAGGAAGACGAAGACCTATAAAAACAAGCGCTGCGAAATGTGTAATGATTAGGCGATATGGTATTGTCTAATAAAACAAGACAGGTTTTCCACACCCCCCTTTTGATAATCATTTAAACCATTGTATTCTAAAGGGCACTAATTCGTTAATTTAGTCCTTCTAATTCGATAACACGTGTCAGCTGACAAATATTCCAGGCTTCGTTTGCAATCTTCATCGGTTACCACTATCGTAAGTTTGTCGCTTGTATTGTTTATGTTGGGGCTGGTCGGGCTCATTATACTTAACACCAAAAAAATTGCCGACCACTTTAAAGAAACCATCGGGTTTCAGCTTATAATGGGTGATGCAGCCAAAGACGCGGATATTGATAAGCTCCAAAAAATGCTCGATGCTTCGGCATTTGTAAAATCAACCCAGTTTATTTCGAAAGAAGAGGCTGCAAAAACCCTGCAACAGGATCTGGGCGAAGACTTTGTTTCATTTATAGGGTACAATCCTTTAAAAGCTTCTATTGATGTGCGTCTGAAAGCCGATTATGCCACTCCCGATAGCCTGTTATGGATAGAACAGCGGCTCATGGAAAATAAAATAATTAAGGAAGTGCTTTACCCCAAAGCTTTGCTTAGCTCTATGAATGAAAACATGAAAAAGGCCGCGCTTGTTATCCTTGCTTTTAGCGGCATACTAATGATAATTGCATTGGCTCTGATCAATAATACAATACGACTCTCTATATACTCGAAACGGTTTATTATTAAAACAATGCAATTGGTGGGCGCTACACAAGGCTTTATTCGTTTGCCCTTTATATTAAAGGGTGTTCGCCAGGGCATTTATGGAGCCGTTATAGCTATACTGATGCTCATGGGTATTTTATACTTTGCCCAGCGCCAGCTGCCCGAGTTAGTTGTAGTGCAGGATGTGGAAATGCTTGGATCCTTGTTCGGAATGGTTGTGTTATTGGGGATCCTGATCGGTGCCATAAGCACTGCTTTGGCCGTAAGAAAGTATTTAAGGATAAGAGCGGACGAATTGTATTACTAAATAATCAGTGGTTTAAAAGCGTTGGAGATAATTACACAGAGCCAAAAGGAGAAGACACAGAGCGTCACAGAGCAAAAAAAGACTAAAAAGGAACTAAATCAAAAAACATATTTATTAAACTCTGTGGTTCTCTGTGTCTTCTCCTTTTGGCTCTGTGAAATAAAACAACTCCAGATTCGTATTATTAGTGAGATAAAACTATTTAGCTAAATTTATAGCCTTAAAACATCCAACCCATGGCCAAAGGAAAAAAAGAAGGATTCGCGTTCGGAAAACTAAATTACCAGATCATGTTGGCAGGAATTGCTCTTTTGGTCGTTGGCTTTTTACTGATGGCCGGCGGTGGTTCAGACGACCCTAAAGTATTTAACCCCGAAATATTCAGCTTCCGCAGGATCACACTTGCTCCGATTATTGTACTCACCGGTTTCGCAACAGTAATGTTCGCGATCATGAAAAAGGTTAAGGAAGATTAGTTAGAAGTTGTTAGTTGTCGGTTGAAAGTACCCATAGCTGATAACAAACAACTGACAACGAACAACTAACAAACCATGAACATTCTCCAGGCCATCCTCCTCGCTATCATTGAAGGAATAACCGAATTCCTTCCTGTTTCATCAACGGGTCACATGATCCTGGCTTCATCGGTAATGAAACTTTCGGACACGGAATTTGCAAAAACTTACGAAATCGTTATTCAGCTGGGAGCCATTCTGGCGGTGTTGGCACTGTATTACAAACGATTTTTGGTGAGTACGGATATTTATGTTAAGCTTGGTGTTGCCTTTGTTCCGACAGGTGTTGTTGGATTTTTCGCGTACAAAATTATTAAAGCGCTTTTGTTCAATCCGGTAACGGTAAGTGTTTCGCTTATTGTTGGCGGAGTGATCCTTATCGTGTTGGATAAATGGACTGAAAATAAAAAGTCACAGTATGTTGCAATTGAGGACATATCATTGACAAGCGCATTTAAAATCGGATTATTTCAGTGCTTATCAATGATACCGGGAGTTTCACGTGCGGCTGCCACAATTTTTGGTGGAATTTTTGCGGGTTTCGACCGTAAACAGGCCGCCGAATTTTCGTTCTTACTGGCCATTCCAACTATGTTTGCGGCAACAGGACTTGACCTTATTAAATCGAAAGACAATATACACAGCGATGATATAACAGTTTTGCTTGTTGGTTCGGCTGTTGCATTTATTGTGGCTATTATAGCAGTAAAGGCTTTCATTGCTTTTTTAACCCGTTATGGCTTTAAACACTTTGGTTATTACCGCATAGCTCTTGGTGTTTTGTTTCTTACTTACGCACTCTATACCGGCTTGCAGCTTACAAACTAAATGAGTCTATCATTTCAATCTTATCTTGACGGACAGGTTCTTCTCATCAACAAACCATACAAGTGGACCTCATTTGATGTAGTGAATAAGCTAAAGTGGCTGATAAGAAAACAATTAAAATCTCAACAGCCAATAACCGGTAACCAACAGCTTAAAGTCGGCCACGCCGGCACGCTTGATCCACTTGCAACCGGACTCTTAATTATATGTACGGGGAAGTTCACCAAACGTATTGAAGAATTTCAAGCACAGGAAAAAGAATACACAGGAACTTTTTGCTTAGGTGCCACTACGCCTTGTTTCGACCTAGAGCAGGCAATTGATAAACATTATCCAACCGGCCACATCACCCCTGAGGCAATTTATGAAGCGGTAAAACAGTTTACAGGGACAATTCAGCAGGTTCCTCCTATTTTCTCAGCCGTAAAAGTGAAGGGTAACAGGGCTTATGACCTGGCCCGTCAGGGAAAAACTCCCGAAATGCAAGCTAAAACGATCACTATCTCCACATTTGATGTAACTAACATAAATATGCCTTACATTGATTTCAGGGTAGTGTGCAGCAAAGGCACTTATATACGATCATTGGCCCGTGATTTTGGCCTCGCACTGAACAGCGGCGCCCATCTTACGGCCCTATGCCGCACGCGAATTGGTTCGTTTCATATTGACAAAGCACAGGAAGTACAACAGTTGGAGCTTGAATTAAGCAAGCCGCTTTCTAAATGAAATGGGTTTTTCCTTGACATCGGCCTTCAAATGAATTACATTTGCCCTCCTTTTTAAAACCGATTGTTTAATCCCGTAAGATTAAATGATACCAAAACAAATGTTTCTGTTTGTTTTTTTATCTGACATCTGCGGATAAAAAATTAAAAAACAGAAGTATGAAACTCTCTCAATTCAAATTCAACTTACCGAAAGAATTACTTGCCGACACTCCCGCAAAGAATCGTGATGAAGCGCGTTTAATGGTTATCGACCGCAAAACCGGCAAGATACAGCATAAAGTATTTAAAGACATCCTTGGTTATTTTGGTGAAGGTGATGTAATGATCCTGAACGACACCAAAGTGTTTCCGGCCCGTATGTGGGGCAACAAAGAAAAAACAGGGGCTAAAATAGAAGTGTTCCTGCTCCGTGAACTTAACCGTGAAAGCCGTTTGTGGGATGTTTTGGTTGATCCTGCCCGTAAGATCCGTATTGGTAATAAACTGTATTTTGGCGAGAACGACCTGTTGGTTGCGGAAGTAATAGACAACACTACCTCCCGTGGCCGTACACTTCGTTTTTTGTTTGACGGGCCGTATGAAGAATTTAAAAAAATTCTTGAAACCCTTGGCCAGACACCACTTCCGAAATATATCAAACGTGCTCCAACTCCTGATGATGCTGAGCGTTATCAAACGGTTTATGCTAAAAAAGAAGGCGCGGTTGCGGCACCTACAGCAGGATTGCACTTCAGTAAACAGTTGTTAAAGAAACTTGAGTTAAAAGGTGTAAACTTCGCCAACATTACATTGCACGTCGGACTGGGTACTTTTCGTCCGGTTGAGGTGGAGGATCTGACCAAACACAAAATGGATTCGGAACAGGCAGAAATATTGGCACCTGCTATTGATATTATCAACAAAGGAATTGCCCGCAAGAAAAAAGTTTGCTGTGTAGGAACCACTACTATGCGCGCTATTGAAACCTCCGTGTCAACCGAGGGATACCTGAAACCTTACAGCGGCTGGACCAATAAATTTATCTTTCCTCCATATGATTTCAGCATAGCCAATTGCATGATCACCAACTTCCACTTGCCTGAATCAACTCTTTTAATGATGGTTAGCGCTTTTGGGGGATACGATTTGGTGATGAAGGCTTACAAAGAAGCGATCAAAGAGAAATACAGGTTCTTCACCTATGGCGATGCCATGCTGATCCTGTAAAACTAACGGGGACATTGTTCAAAATTTGTGAATTGGTGAACCTTTAGATTTCATATTTTCGTTATAGGTTCCGGTCTACTATCAGGCAGGAATACTGCGCTTATGTTGTAATGACAGAGATCCCGATAAAAAAATACGTTATTATAGTAGCCGGAGGTCATGGAACACGAATGAATTCAGCGGTTCCGAAACAGTTCATGAAACTTGATGGAAGACCGGTGTTAATGCACACTATCACTAAGTTCAGCGAATGCGGTCTTGATCCCGAAATTATAGTTGCCTTACCCTCTGCTCAGATCGACTATTGGAATCAGCTTTGCCAGGAATATAAATTCAATACTCCTATAAAAATAGTTGAAGGCGGGGAAACCCGTTACGATTCTGTAAAAAATGCTTTGCAGCATATTACCGAACCGGGACTTATTGCTGTACATGATGCGGTTCGTCCTCTTGTAAGCACTAAAACTATCCTGGCGGTATATCGCCATGCGGAGATGTATGGTAATGCTGTGCCTGCAATTCCACTCAACGATTCCATCCGGAAGATCGAATCAGGTAAAAGTATGGCTGTTGATCGCTCACGTTATTGTGTAATTCAAACACCCCAATGTTTTAGTTCTGCGATACTGAAAAAAGCGTACCAAAAGGAATACAAAACCACATTTACCGATGATGCTTCGATTGTTGAATCCTGCGGAGAACAAGTTCACCTGATCGATGGTACCCCTGAAAATATTAAGATCACCAATCCACAGGATCTGATTCTTGCTGAAACGATCATGAAGATCAAACCCGTGGCGGTTGTTAAGTAAAGTCGCAAATCTTCTCGCGCACTAAACCAATTTTTTTATTTTGCTTTCAGCAGTAAGTTGAATCTTCCCCAAATCGACATTTGAAATTAAATTCAACCCGGGCTTTTTCCCCTTTTCAATACTGCCAAGTTCTTTATCGAAGCCAAGAAATGCAGCCCCGTTCAATGTAGCCCAGGTCAAAAGTGTTTCCAGTCCTATCTGTGGTGCATGTTTTGTTATCACCTTTAATTCATCCAGCACTGAAAGCGAATGATTGGAAGCAAGACTGTCGGTTCCAATCGTACAGATCGCCCCTGTATCAACAAATGCCTGGTAATCGGGTAATTTATTTTCAATATAAAGATTCGCGTTGGGGCAGAAGCACCAAAAAGGGTTCCGGGTTCAGGGTTCCGGGTTCCGGGTTTCAGGTTCCAGGTTCCGGGTTCGAGGTTCCGGGTTCTGTTTTTCTTTTTCCCCTTGTCCCTCGTCCCCATTAAAATAATTGTTTGCCCACAAAATATCATCCTTACTTGTATAGGTATTGTGAACAAACAGGGTTTTATTGGTGCGCGAAAAATTTGCGAGCATTGAACGCAATGAGTTAAGTCCTGTTTCAGGGATAAGGCCGGGGTTAATTTTCATTCCGGCAAATAGTTCCGCAATTGCACCGCTTTTGTTTATGAATAAATCACTCTCCGCAAGGCTTTCCTGGTTATGATAACTTATGATGGAATTATTTTTTGAAGCATGCTCACATATCAATTTAAACAACTCTACGGAAACCGAGTAGGGTGCATGTGGGACAATTGAGCATTGAGCGGAAGGAGACATTGACCTTAATTTGGCCTGTAGCTTCAATGCTTCTTCAAATGTATCTTGCGCATGTGAGGGATTTAAATCAAACACTTCAAAAAAAGTATGATACTTTAAATAGTTTTTACTTTTCTGTTCAAATGTTGATTCATCATTCGAAATATCACCAACCGCGACAATTCCGTTGTTGACCATTTCCTGTTCCGCATGTATGATAGCTTCCATCACCTGGGTACGTGTATAACCTGGCCGTTTGGCAAGAATATTTTTTATGAATCCGGCCATGCCCGTTTTTTCAGGTATAGCACCTTTCAGATGGGATAATTCAAGATGACAATGTGTGTTTATAAAGCTCGGGCAAATTATTCCCTGGTAGATTTGAGATTTGAGATTTGAGATTTGAGATTCGGAAGGAAGAAGAACATCTTGAATAATGCCATTATCCTCAACCACTACCACTCCATTTTTTATTGGCGGTGATGAAATCGGAAAAACATAATCGGCTGTTATATAGCGTAACATCTGCGAATGACGAATAAATGACGAATTTACGAATCGAACAGGTATGAATTCGTAAATTTGTATAAATTCCATAATACATTGGTTAAAAAGGCAGACATACGAACATTATCATTAGAAGAATTAAAAATTTTTTTTGTTGAAAAAGGAGAAAAGCCTTTTCGTGCAAAACAAGTATATGAATGGCTTTGGCAAAAATCAGCCCGTTCATTCGATGAAATGACAAGCCTCTCTAAAGAGACCCGTGGATTGCTTGATCAACACTTTATTATCAATGCCGTTGTGGTCGATAATTTCCAGGTGAGCAGCGACAGGACTATTAAGGACGCATTTCGGTTGTATGATGGAAATATTGTTGAAGGAGTTTTGATACCTACAAGCGAACGTATGACGGCTTGTATTTCATCACAAGTTGGCTGCAGTTTAACCTGTAAATTTTGTGCAACGGGCCGCTTATCGCGTTTGCGAAACCTGGATGCTGCGGAAATCTATGATCAGGTTGTATTGATTAAGAAGCAGGCTGAAGAAAAGTATAATATACCACTTTCGAATATTGTATACATGGGTATGGGTGAGCCATTGCTCAATTATAAGGAGGTGATGGAATCGGTTGAGAAGATCACTTCACCTGCAGGATTAGGAATGTCGCCGCAGCGAATCACAGTGTCTACCGCAGGAATAGCGAAAATGATAAAAAAGCTTGGGGATGATAATGTGAAGTTTAATCTGGCCTTATCACTTCATGCGGCAAATGATGAAAAGCGGAATAAGCTGATGCCAATTAATGAGCAAAACTCTTTAGATGCGTTAGCGGACGCCTTGAATTATTTTTACGATAAAACAGGTACGCGTGTAACCTTCGAATACATTGTGTTCAAAGATTTTAATGATTCGATCAGTGATGCGCAGGAGTTGGTTGATTTCTGGAAGCGAGTGCCCAGTAAAATAAATATCATTGAGTATAACCCCATTGATGGAGGCGAATTTCAACAAACAACAGAGCAGCGGCTCAAGGCATTCGTAGCACATCTGGAGAAAAACAAAATTATTGTAAATGTGCGCAGGAGCAGGGGGAAAGATATTGACGCCGCCTGCGGGCAGCTTGCAAATAAGAATGATCCGGGATTGTTGCAGAGGAAGTTAAAGTAAGTTGGCAATTTGCAGTTGGCATAAGTAGATGTTTGCCAACTCCCAATTGCTGACTAGTTCTTCAATTCTTCCACCCTTTCATTCAACCACATAAGGCTTACAATATTTTGATTGGTTTCGATTTGCCTTTGTAGTGCAATTATTCGTTCAGTAAATTTTTTCGAAGCCGGTGGATTTATTTTCAAATCAAATGTTTTTTTTGTGAACCTCAATAGGTTTAAATAGCTTTTGCGCTGATACAATGATATTCCTTTATTTCTGTACAGGTATATTTTAAATGTATCGATGAGGGAATAGAATGGCTCCGTTTGTTCTGTTTCATAATACATTTTAAACAATAAGAGTTTTGCTCCAAGGTGATAAAAGACATCGGTAAATTCTACATCCTGCAATAGTCGTATCGCCGGTTTATAGTTTTGTACGTGATAGTAATACGAAGCAAGATTATAGGTGTATGCGTTTTCTTTTAGAGAGGATGCGATATAGTTTTTGTAATATTCAATAAAATCATGCGTCCAGTTAAATTTTCCCAGACGCAATCCAACAGCTACAATATTTTTGTAATCGAATTCAGATAATTTTCCTTCATCAAGCAGTGTTCCTGAGTCGAGTTGTTGTTGGTAAAGATTAAATATTTCTGCGATGTAATTTATATTACCTGTATTTACCTTTTTAATGCAATAATTTTGAGCGTACTCATATAGCTGGTGGGCATCGGCCCGCGAAAGCTGTGGCCCGTTTTTCTCTAATAAACGAAATAATTCCTTGTAATGCTCCGGGTTATCTCCATCCATAATGGTTAAAAAAATCCGGTAGTAAATATTGATGATCGGCTCCAGTAGGTATTTGTTTCCAACTGTTTTAAGGAGTTCAATAAGTATTTGCGATAAGCCAATATCGTAGTCAGCGCCAATAATATTTTTGCGATTAAGCATTTCGCAAGTAAGACGTAATTTTTCCGCGATAAAGTACAATTCTAAATTATCCGAAGCCATTTGAAGGCTTTCATCTTTTTTCCGATCTCCTTTTTGTATGGAATACATATCAAACTCCATATAGTTTGCATATGAAAAATAAAATTGTTTGCCTGTTTTTGGCCCTGCATCATTAACACGTGTGATAGATTCATGTGCTAAACTTTCAAAATGTTTATCAGCGTTTTTTTCGCGCAGCTCTTTTAGTATAAATATTTTTTTCAGCTGTTTATCCTTTAACAGTTGCATAAAACCAAGGCAATCTTCTATATTATGCAACAATTCAGTCATCATGTTGCTGATTTTTTGTTCGCGGAATTTTTTGCTTCCAAACAACTGCTTATGTAAATATTCTTTTGTTAATTCTTTTTGATTATTGGTGATCGCCTTCGTAATTATTCTAAACAATTGAAGCAACTCCGGATTATCCCTGTTGGCGATTGCAGGAATAAGCCTTTCAATGGTAGCTATTTCGTCTATAGAAAGAAGTTTAATAAGGCCAATTAGCTTTGAATTAAGCATATTAATAGGTAAAAAAGTAATATTTTAGATATGTTAAATTATTAAAAATCAAGTTATTATATAATAATTCTGTAATTATATGTAGGTAAATATAGCTTAAAATGTTATCATTTGTACTATTTGGATTGATCATTTTTGTACCGTGAAAGAATGTCTAAACAAATTATAAAAATGGAACTCATGAATAATATAAAACGAACAACAGAAAATCGAACTGAATTAATTAACTTAACAAATCCTGTAACCATGAACAACAATTACAAAGGGAATAACATAGTGTATTCCAAAACTAAATGGCAATTAATGAAAACGCTTCCTTTCATTTTATCCCTAATACTGATAAACCTTAATGGTTTTGATGTGAATGCAAAAGATTGGGATTGGGCGAGGCAAGGAAATAGTTCTGTCACCTATGCTCGAAGTTTGGGAACTTCTGTTGCAACAGATGCTAATGGGAATGTATATTCTGTAGGTGATTTTTTTAATACTCCTACAATTAATTTTGGGAGCACTACATTAACCAATTTGGGTGGCAGGGATATTTTTATAGTTAAATATGATTCCTTAGGAAATGTGCTTTGGGCGAAATCAATGGGAGGCTCAGGCAATGATATGCAGCCGGCAATTGCAACAGATGCAAGTGGTAATATTTTTATTACAGGCTCTACTGGTTCTCCTAATTTCCCAACGTTAAATCCAGGTGGGGGTAATTATTTTCAAGCAACAATGTCTGGAAGTTCGGATGCATTTATAGCAAAGTATAATAATTCAGGCACTTTGCTTTGGTCAACATATTATGGCGGATCTAGTTCTGATGAGGGAAATGGTATTGCTATAGATATTGTTGGGGATGTAATTATTACTGGTAGTACCAGTTCAACAAATTTCCCAACGATTAGTGGATTTCAAATGACAAATGGAGGAGGAGCAGAAGATGCTTTTATAGCTAAGTTTAACAATACAGGTGTTCGACTTTGGGCTACCTATTTCGGAGGAAATGGGTTTGATATTGGCTATGACGTTGCTACTGATTTATCAGGAAACGTAATTATTACCGGATCTACCAGTTCAACAAATACCCTTGCTTCCGCAGGTAGTTTTCAGGCGGCTTTTGCCGGTGGTTTTAATGATGCATTTGTTGCAAAATTTACTTCAAATGGCATCCGGCAATGGTCAACATATTACGGAGGTACTAATTCTGAAGAAAGCACCAGCATAGCAGTCGATGGTAGTGGTAATTTATGTATTACCGGCTACACATATTCAACAAACTTTCCTGTAAGTTCGGGGGCATTCCAAACAATTTATGGAGGATCTATCGATGCTTTTTATGTAAAATTTAGTGCTTCAGGTATGCGGTTATGGGCAACCTACTATGGGGGACTTAATCAGGAGATGGCTTATGGCATTGCAACTGATACAAAAAACAATATTTATTTGGTTGGAACTAGTTTTCCCGGAGCAAGACCTATTACAGCTAAAGTAGACTCTAACGGAATTTTTCTTTGGCAAAAGTCTCCCGAATTGTTAAAAATGGGGAATAATGAACAGGCCAAAGGGATTGCAATTGATACAAAAAATAATGTTTATATAACAGGAAGTGTAAGTAAATCAAGATTTAGCAATGATACATTGAAGCCAATTGGAGATACAATTTTTGTTTTTACAGCCCGATTATCAGGCACATCGGATTTAGTATGGCCAGGCGACGCCAACAGAGATCTTGTTGCCAATAACAACGACCTGCTTGCAATAGGTATTGGTTATGGTTCAACAGGAGCTTCCAGGACAAATGCAAGTATTGTCTGGAAAGGACAAGAGACAAGTGATTGGGGAACTATGTTGAGCAATGGAAATGACTATAAAAATGTAGATTGTAATGGTAATGGAATTATCAATAGTGCTGATACAACGGCCATAATTCAGAATTATGGATTGACTCATAACCTTAAAACGGCCATCCCCGATTACCAATCCGGATTACCTGATTTGCAAGTACAATTCCCAATGGATACCATATATCCCGGACAGACTCTAAGTCTTCCGGTAAATTTAGGCGACAATGGAAATCCCATAGCTGCCATATATGGTTTGGCGTATACGATCAATTTTAATTCAAAAGATATTGATACTTCTAAAATCAAAATGCGGTACTCCACTTCCTGGTTGGCCAACGGCGGCGGTAATTTATTAAGCATACAGAAAGTTTGGGGTAAACAAGGTCAGTTAGATATTGCTGTAACACGTACAAACCATACTAATATTAGTGGGTACGGACAGATAGGCACATTAGATATTGTTATGAAGGATGATATTGTACCTAAATTGGCTTCCACGTTTACCAAAAAATTTCAGCTGGATATTACTTCTGTTAAGGCGATTAAAGTGGACGAAACGCCTGTGTTTTTGAATGCATTGAAAGATTCGGTGATAATTAAAGTGTACCAGGTTATGACAGGAATAAATAATTCAATTGGTGCAGATGAATTTGTTGTGTATCCAAATCCGGCAACAGAGAAACTAATCATTCGTTCTGCCGGCATCATTTCAAAAGTAGAACTGATAAATTCTTTAGGCCAACAGATTTTGGTTACTGGTGTAGCTGCTGATAATTTTGTAACACTCGAAACAGGAGCCGTGCTTCCGGGAATTTATTACCTAGCAGTTTCAACAAATAAGGGAAGATTCGTTCAGCGGGTTTGTATTGAAAGATAAATTAAAATGATAGTTGGCAATGGGCAATTTCTGCCAACTGCCTTTTGCCAACTATTTTTTACTTCGCCTTCTCGATCCTTATCCCTGCATCCATAATAAGCGGCAGCATTTCGAGGCGCATTCCCTGTTCCAGTTCAAAAGTATAATTACCGGCCAGTTTGAAGCGTACATTATGCTTGAAAGGAATCTGATTATCATAAATATCGCCAATTCCATCACCTAACCATTTGCCGTTTGCATCAGCCAGCACACACTCAAGTGTATCGGTGAATTTTTGTCCGTTGGGAAAAGTACTGTGAATGAACAAAAACAAATTGCCATAAGGATAACCATCCGCGTTACGTACATTAATAAATACATTATGCGGCGAAACAGTATCAGTAATAGTTACATTAAAAGCGAGCTTGTTCTTGCGGTCCCAAACATTGTCCGGCAGTGTTTTGTTCTCGTCAAATACACGGTTAGGGTCGCAGGAAGCAAGCAATAAGATAGAGCAAATGCTTACGAAAAGAACAGGTCTGAATTTTGATAAGGCATTCATTTTTCACTTTTTTATTTTCATTCACCTATTGTCTCCGTCCCCTCCCCACCAGGTTTATGGAGCCGCGGTCACTTTTCGATTAATTCCCTGGTTTGTTTTGCAGCCCTGGTTTATTGGGTCCCGGTCCCGCTGGTTTCGGCCGGTTACGGTTTTTATTGTGATGTTTTTTCTTTTTCTTTTTACGTGCAGTGTCGAAACGGGTTAAGCTATCCTGTCCAACTACATTCTCGTAATCAGGTTCACGCTTTGTAACCTGCCTTTCCTTTTCCTTAAACGCTTCTCCAAGGTCGGCAGGCAATTCCCCTTTCTTATTCATTTCGATGATCTCTTTTACGCGATCAACGGGTATAGGTATAAACTCATTCATCTGGTCAAAGTAAGAGAACCACATGGTACGTCTGAAGATATCTGTCTTCTGATGTACGGCATCACCCTTTTTCGACTTTAATTTTACATCATTAACATCGGGAAAATCCTTTATGGCATCCAGGTAACTATCCAACTCGTAATTCAAACAGCATTTTAATTTACCACACTGTCCTGCCAGTTTCAGTGGATTAAGCGATAATTGCTGGTAACGTGCCGCGCTGGTAGAAACCGAACGAAAATCTGTTAACCATGTTGAGCAGCATAGCTCACGTCCGCATGATCCGATGCCGCCTAAACGACTGGCTTCCTGGCGTGCACCGATCTGCCGCATTTCAATCCGCACCCTGAATTCTTCTGCGTATTTTTTTATCAACTCACGGAAATCCACACGGTCGTCAGCTGTGTAATAAAAAATGGCTTTGGTTTTATCTCCCTGGTATTCAACATCACTTATTTTCATCTGCAGGCCTAATGCAACGGCTATTGTACGTGAACGGTGCATCGTTTTTTCTTCCAATGCCTGGGCTTCGCGCCATTTATCAATATCATTCTGCCGGGCTTTGCGATACACTTTTTTAATGTCGGGAGCAGTGGCGGCCAGGCCCTTTTTCTTGAGCTGTATGCGGACAAGTTCACCTGTCATCGAAACCCCACCAATATCATGACCGGGAGAAGCCTCAACGGCGACAACATCCCCAACGGCCAATGATAAATTATTTACATTCCTGAAAAATTCTTTACGGCTGTTTTTAAAACGTATCTCTACAACATCACATGGCTGCGTACCGCCTGGAAGTTCCATGTTGGACAACCAGTCAAATACGTTCAGCTTATTGCATCCGCCAACCCCGCAGGAGCCATTATTCCTGCATCCGCCGGGCAAAGTGCTGCTGGCCGTGCTGCAACCTCTTCCTGTGGAACATCCGCTGCATCCCATTTTTTAAACTGTTAAGTATTGGGTTTAATGAATTATTGATGGATCAGTTAACCAATCCTACATAGATACAAAAGTAGCATTTATTTGGCTGTTCCTCTTATCCGGGTTATTGTTTGGATTATGCCAGTGAAAAGCAAGAAATAACTATTTTCCAAATGAACACCTATGTAATTCAACGAAATGTTGACCGGCTATTTTTTCTTAGACATTTTTACAGGTTGTGCCTTAAGGCTTTGTGTAGGATACAATTTTTTGTACCACAAGGAAAGCGCGATCATGGTGCCAAGAAACATACATATCCAGACATAGGCTGCTGTTTCAGGCGAAAGATCAAATCCCATCGTAAATAAATTATTTGCATTGAAATGTCCTTTGCTGAATTCCGGGAAAATATATTTTTTAAAGGAATCTCCGCCCGGACCCGGGCCGTATTGATTCGGGTTGTCCGGCACCATATACATGAGTGTAACTTTAACAAGCCAGGTTGCGATAAGCCCAAATCCTGTTATAGCGATAAAAACATAGTTATTTATTTTTTTTCCGGACAGGTATATGAGTCCTTCGTAAACAAGTATTACGGCAAGGCAAACACAATAGCGAGGACCATAACTCCATCCCCCCCACCAGGTAAAAAATGAAGCGATTGCTAAAAAGAACGGGATCGAGAACATAGCCAGGTAATTTGTTAAAAGTTTTTTGAATGAATATTTATTGATCATTTCTTTCACAAGGAAATAGCCGCAAAGCAGCAATACCGGCACATGCGGGATCAAGCCCATGTAGAAGCTGAATGATAAACCCCACATGCCTTCCAATGACGGTAATCTGAAACCGTAGTTAACACTCAGGTCTCTTCTAAATACCTCCTGGGTATGGAAGGCATTGAGCATTTGTAATGGGTTGCCGGTAATGTGGTAGTTGTACCAAGCTATGAAAAGTAAGCCGGGCAAAGTACCGAGGCCATAAAAAATGATATTCTTGATTTTTTTCTCTCTGAGCCAGATAACGATCGCCCAAAGCGGAATGGCTAATCCGATAGTGTATTCACTTATGAAGGCAAAGCCTACGCACAACCCCGACCAAAAATATTTTCCATCTTTAATGAGTATGTATCCTAAAAGCAATAACATTGCCGAAATGACATGATTAAAAAATGTTCCGGCAAAAACAAAAATGAACGAACCGTAAAAGGACATCATTACAAGTAATACAGGTGATATGGTTCCGGCCGAACCCAATATTTTTTTCAGAGACAAAAAAATTATTACAACAAAAGGAATACTGCCAAGCAGAAAGCTTCCCAAAAACATCAACGGGATCATATCGGTGAAAACAAAGTTGCGTGCGTCTTCTTTGGTAACAGGTGCCCAGATATAAATAGGATACTTTTTACCTGAGTTCTCTGTTGTTTTTGTCAGGCCCATCTTCTGCATCATCCAATAAAACGGAACAGCAACTAAGGTAGGGAAAGGAGCTTTATCGGAATAATAGTGATCGCCTACTTTACTTTTATCGCCGGCCCGTGCTTCGTATTTGTCAATTTTAAAAGTGCCTTCTTCGAGCAAAGTAAATACAGGTAAGCCCCTGGAAACACCGCTTGGCGTAGTCCAGATATCGGTATAAAAAGATGCCAGGAAAAGATTCGCTGCTAAAAAGCAAAGAAGGAATAATTTTTTATTTGACCATATGGAAGTTCTTTTTTCTATCATGAATGACTTTGTATTGGTCATTTTGCTTGGCTAACGACTTTAATATTAAGTAATTCATTGAATTTAAATGACAGATCAAGAAATAATATTTTAGGATTAGCATTTCGTTCAATGTGCATGGATGCCTTGTTAATCTCCTCGGTGAATTGCATGCAGTTATCAGCGTTTATAAAGGGAGAAAATTTTTTCAAAAAATCTGTTTCTTTTGGAGTGGTGTGAACAATAGAAGGATCGGCATAATTTACCATTACACATTCACGTACCATATGCAGACAATAGGCAAAGAAGTTTTTCTGCTGTTCCCGTCCCAGGTCGCTGAACCCGGCTAACAGGCTGTTTATTTTTTGCATGTCAAACTTCAGGCAGGCCCGCATCCAGTTTTGAAATGTGGTAAGATTCCATTCGGCACTTTCATTTTCGGTGAGAAGATTTTTTGCCACGCCATAGTCTCCATCCGCCAGCAGAGAAATGCTCCGCGCATCATCAGAATTTAAACCGTGTTTTGATATCAACGCCTGTTCGAGGCTATGTTCGTCAATTTTTTTAATTTTTACCAGTTGTGTACGGGATATAATGGTACGCAGCAATTGATCCTCATTTTCACAAACAAGGATGAACAGTGTTTTGTCGGGCGGTTCTTCCAGTATTTTAAGGAGCTTATTCGCGGCTGCGGCATTCATCTTTTCAGCCATCCAGATGATCATTACCTTGTATTCCGATTCGTACGTAGTGAGTGTGAGTTTCCGCAGGATCTCGGCGCTTTCTTCAGTGCCGATAACAGGTTGTTTATTTTCGGCTTCCAGGAAATCAAACCAGTTGTTGATGTTCAGGTAAGGATCAGCTAATACGGCTTTGCGCCAATCGCTCAACACATCCGTACTTGTGCGTATTTCTTTTGAAAGGGCCACTGGGTATGAGAAATGGAGATCAGGATGGATAAATTTTTGGTACTTCAGACAGGATTTGCATATTCCGCAGGAATCCTGCTCCTGTTTGTTTTCACAACAGATGTATTGGGCATAGGCAATAGCCAGCGCTAAACTTCCGCTTCCGGTATTACCCAAAAAAAGTTGGGCGTGGCTCACCCTGTTCTCTTTAACCGACTGGATGAGTCGGTGCTTTACATCGTCTTGACCTATGATTTCAGAAAATTGCATTAATAAATTTAGTTTAATGTTCTTTCACCCATTTAATTATATCTGAAACAACATATTCAGCAACATTTGATGGAATTTGATAATCTGCCGGTAAACTTTTTTCTCCATTAAATTCCATGAACAGATGATTAAGTTTAGGGTATGATTTCATAACTACATTGTTTTGTTTGATAATACCATCTTTCCATAAATTATAATCTTGCATTGTTACCTGGTAATCTTTTTCTCCCTGCAAAATTAATACAGGAAGAGTTAATTTTTTAAGAGTTTCAACGGGATTATATTTTTTGAGATCCATCCAGTATGCTGCAGGTATACCCAAAGGCAGGTCTGATGAAGGTGTTTGAAGCGTCAATGTATTTTCTTTCAAATATTTTACTTTGCTTTTCATTTTCTCCAACTGCTCAGCTTCTTCTTTTGATTTTGTTGTTGAATTATCCATCAAGTAAGTCATTTGCGAAACTATCAGATCTTCTAATGGTCTTGCGTTACCGGCCATCATTATTATCCCTGACACATTCTTATCAGACAATGAGATCCTCGGCATAAGCATAGCGCCTAAACTATGCCCAAGTAAAAATATTTTGGCAGAGTCAATAACCGGGTTAATTTTCAATTGTTTTAGACAGGAAATAACATCATCGATCACTTCTTCTTTCACGGTGATCTGTTGATTGACTATTTTTGAACCATATATAAGCGTTCGTTTATCATATCTAAAAACCGCAATTCTGTTAGATGCCAATGCCCAGGCAATATCTTTCAATGGCTTATTCGGGCCTATTGTTTCATCTCTGTCATTAGGACCTGAGCCAGCAACTAAAATCACAAGAGGAAATTTTTCTCCGCCGATGGGTAAGGTAAGAGTTCCAGGCAGAGCGTATTCGCCACTATGAATTGTAATATTTTGTTCATTGAACGCTCGGCTATTAGCATATGATGGTTCTTTGTAACCACCTTCTGCGGTTGGAGGTGCAAAAAAAATGCCACAGATCACCCCCTTTTTATTAAATGTTAGTTTAAAATCAATTATCGTTTTTTCGAATTGGCATATTTGGTGAACAATTTCAAATGAATCTTTTTGTTCTAATCTTATTGTTTTCAGATTCTTGTACTCTCCCAATTGCTGATTTAGGCCAGTCCAAATTTGGTCCAATTGTGAAGCACCTATTTTAGAAGTTACGGAGGTATCAAAAAGCGAGATGCATTTGGCATATTCTTCTTTTTGAAGAAGATCTAAAAAGTTTTTAGCCGTTTCCTCGTTTTTAGCCGTTTGTTGTGAATACGAATAATTAAAAATGAGCAATAAGTAACTGATTATATAAACAGCTCTTTTATTAGACTTTAAAAAAATGTGTGTTTTCAAAACAAAATTAATTGCAGAGGTTATTCCATACTCATTTATCTGAAATGAATTGAGAATTAATTGCATTGCCTCAAATGTATAAAAATGTACCTTCGCATTATATAAAAATAATAAATTGGCAATTCAATTCGGACATTGGCCTAATATACAATATTCAAATTTTTTTAATGGGAAATTATTATGAAAACAGTAGACGACTTCAATTTTGCAGGAAAAACAGTATTGATCCGTGTTGATTTCAATGTTCCTTTGGATGCGCAGTATAATGTGGCTGATGATACACGTATTCGTGCGGCATTGCCAACCATCAATAAAGTTTTAAACGACAAAGGCGCAGTTGTTCTTATGTCGCACCTGGGGCGGCCGACCAATGGTCCAACTGATAAATGTTCATTACGGCATATTGTGAACCATTTAAGTGAACTATTGAAAAAGCCTGTTCAGTTCGCGGATGATTGCATTGGTGATTCGGCTAAGACTTCAGCAGCTAATTTAAAAAACGGAGAAATATTGTTGCTTGAAAACCTTCGCTTTTACAGAGAAGAAGAAAAGGGAAATGAGGAGTTCGCGAAAAAGTTAGCTGCACTTGGAAATTTTTACGTTAACGACGCGTTTGGAACTGCCCACCGTGCGCACGCTTCAACAGCAGTCATTGCTCAGTTTTTTCCCGGGAACAAATGTTTCGGTTATGTAATGAGCGGCGAGTTGGCCAGTGTAAATAAAGTGTTGAATAACGCCGAAAAGCCTTTCACCGCTATTTTGGGAGGGGCTAAAGTTTCGGATAAAATATTGATCCTGGAGCAGCTTATCAATAAAGCAGATAATATTATTATTGCAGGAGGTATGGCTTTTACCTTTGTTAAAGCCCAGGGCGGCAAGATTGGCAAATCATTGGTTGAAGATGACCGCATTGAAACTGCATTGAAGATATTGGCCGACGCGAAGAAAAAAAATGTAAATATTTATTTGCCTGTTGATGCAGTTGTGGCTGACAATTTCAACAATGAAGCGAATGTTCAAACCTGTGCTATAAACAGTATCCCCGATGGATGGATGGGACTTGATGTTGGCCCTCAGACCGAAAAAATATTTGACGAAGTAATTGCCCGCTCAAAAACCATTTTATGGAACGGCCCCATGGGCGTTTTTGAAATGAGCAAGTTTGAACACGGTACAAAAACAGCCGCTTTTTCGATTGCCAAAGCCACTAAAAATGGCTCATACACACTTATAGGCGGTGGCGATTCTGTTGCGGCTATTAACAAATATAATCTTGCCAAAGAAGTCAGTTATGTATCAACCGGTGGGGGAGCATTGCTTGAGTATATCGAAAGTGGTAGTTTGCCGGGGGTGGAGGCAGTCCTAAAATAAGTTCAAGGTTCAAAGTTCAATGTTTTGGTTATCCCCTCTGTGGGAAAGCTTGTGTGTTGGGGAGAGGGGGTGCGTTTTGCTTGTGTGGATGCAGGCCTGTCTGCCGAAGCTGGTACACTGAGCGATGTCGAAGTGCCAGCATAGGCAGAGGTGTGTTATGAACGCAAATTCTTTATCGCCGGCACGGCAGTTTTAATTCCCATCATATAGTACTTGTACAACACCGATTCCTGTTGAGTTTTATCAGGTATGAGTTTAAAGCGATTTTCGATAACACTTAGTAAATACAAAAGCGTCCCGGTAATAAGTATAAATTTAAGCGCTCCAAAAATTGTCCCGGCAATCTTATTAACTATTCCCAGCGCGGCCATTTTGACCGCGCTTTCCATCAGTCTGGCTAAAAAGAAAACTAGGATCACAATACCTAAAAAAGTTATAGCGAAAGCGATCAGTTGTGTATGATTGAAATGCCAGTCGAACTTTTTTTCCGTAAATTCCGCGACAAATGATGAAAAATGCATGGCGCCAAGCACACCAAGTATAAAAGCTGCAATACCTGCCAGTTGTATGATAAAACCTTTTACAAAGCCCCGGTAAAGGCCCCAAAGAAGGGGAACGAGGAGTAGGATATCGAGAAAATTCATGCCCTGCTAAACTACCTGATGTTATCTCAATATTGCTCCATGAGGTAGTGAAATTATCAACCCTTGCTTGTTAATCGCTATTCGGCAAAAGGTGAAAAAGAAGTACCTTTGCAATCCTATAAGTAATTGTGAATAATTATGATAGAAAAACGAATTAAACTCGGATTATTTGGCTTTGGTTGTGTTGGACAAGGTTTGTATGATGTTTTAAGCCATTCGGAAGGTTTAAAAGCGGATATTGAAAAAATTTGTGTGAAAGATCGTAACAAGAAACGTAAAATTGACGCGAAGTATTTTACATATGATAAGGAAGATATTCTTGGCCGCAAGAACCTTGATGTTATAGTTGAGCTGATCGATACTTCCGAGGCCGCGTTTGAGATCGTAACCCGTGCCATGAACAACGGCGTGAGTGTTGTTACCGCCAATAAAAAAATGCTTGCCGAGAATTTTGAGGAACTATATCATCTCCAGGAAAAAAACAATGTCGCTTTGATTTATGAAGGGTCTGCCGGGGGCAGTATTCCAATTATCCGTAACCTGGAAGAATATTACGACAATGAGCTGCTGAGCAGCATACGCGGCTTGTTGAACGGTTCGTGCAATTACATTTTAACACGCATGGAACTGGAGAATATGGATTATAACAAAGCGCTCAAAATGGCACAGGAACAGGGTTTTGCAGAGTCCGATCCCTGGCTGGATGTGGCGGGGTATGACACCTTGTACAAACTGATCCTGCTGACTGTTCACTCGTTTGGCCTCATCCTGAAGCCCGAACAGGTGCTGGCATTAGGTATTCAGAATATTTCATTTGATGACATTACGTATGCGAAAGAAAAAGGATACCGGATCAAACTTATTGCTACGGCTCACAAGGTTGGTAATAAATTCAGGGTTTATGCCATGCCGCATTTTGTAAGTAAGGAAAGTGATCTGCACAGCGTTTTATATGAGAACAATGGAGTAGAGGTGGAAGGAGCTTACTCATGCAAACAGACATTTGTAGGAAAGGGCGCGGGCAGTCATCCTACCGGAAGTGCTGTGTTATCGGATATTTCAGCTCTTACTTACCAGTATAAATATGCATACAAAAAACTAAAGAAATTACGTAAGCAGCACAACGGTAATTTTGATGCCGGAAAACTGCTTGATAATGATTTCGAGATTAAAATTTATATACGCTTCGCGGATAAAGAAGCGCTGAAAGGAATAGAGATCGTTTCTGTGGAAGAGGAATTTAAATCATCCAAAACCAATTATATCATCGCTAACGTGAAGTTCAAGTCATTGTTCAACCTGAAGGGGAACCGGGACAATAAATTATTTGTTTGTGCTGTGTAAAAGAAAGGTAGGGCAGTGAAGGCGATGGCGGTCACTTAATTGTATTTGTGGAACGCTTACGTTTTTTAAACAACCCGCCTTTATCTTCGGTAGTATTTATTTGCTGCTGCTCTTTGTCAGTTGAAATTTGTTGTTCTAATTTATCGAGAGTCAGACTTTCCTTGTAATACAATACCTTTCCTTTTTTGTTTTCCCCATCTTCGCTAGCTGAATCAGCCTTTACAGCATCCTCATTTGAGGAAAAGTCGTAGGTGTCATTTTGAGATGGCTCACCTGTTTTCAATTGTATAGGTTCGTTAGCCGAAGGAGCCTTTTCATATTGAAGGGAAGTTTTCAGCAAAGGCTCACCGTTAAGGTTTGGATTTTCTGATACCTGCGTTCCGGAAGAGACATTGTTAATTGGCCCGTTGTTATTGGCTATTGAAGGCTCGGCGATTTTCTGAATACTTACAGAGGTATTGTTATTGATAGCGGGAGGACCTTGCTGAACTGCAGGTGTTTCTTCCTGTACAATTGCTTCCTGCGCAGGTGCAACTGTATTTATAGAGGAGGCTGGTGTATTTTTGGATAGTAAATTATATGTAATAAAACTTCCCGTTCCGATAATAATGCTGCCCACAGCAATATATAAGGCTAAAGAATTTTTCTTAACAACAAGTAAGGCTGATTTTAACTTTGTAAATGAACCTGTAGCAGCAACTCCCGCGAATGAATTAAGGGAAAAACTCAGGTCGGCTAAAGGCCCTTTAACTACAGTAGATTTTTTTGGAAGTATGCTATATATATCCTCCCACGTAACCTTAGCCTCAGAAGGGTTATTCAACAAGCTGTTTCTAATAGCGTTGTCCAGGCCTGTATGGTTAACCGGCTTATTCGGCATTGCTTACTGTTGTTAGTTGAACTATATTTTTCCTGATCTGATGCATGGCCTTTTCAAAATTCAATCGTATGGTCGCCTCACCAACATCTAGTTTTTCAGAGATCTGCTTTATTGAATAATCATCCGCAAGGTGCATATTAACTACTACACGATATGCTGGGGTCAAAGCCTGTATTGCCTTCAGTACATCATTTCCATCCATCGCCCTGGTCACTTCCTGGTCAACTATTTTATCTTCCTGGTTTATGCTGTCGTATGCGTTAACAGTACTTACTATTTTATATTCCTGTTTATTCCTGCGCAATACATCGACCGCTGTGTTGATCATCGTCTTTCTGATCCAGCTTTCCAATTGTTGTTCACTGATATTTTTGATGTTGTTGAAGACGGAAACAAAACCTTCTTTAAATATTTCGGTTGCCTGTTGTTCGTTTTTTGCATAACGCAGACAAAGACCCATCATAGATCCATTAAAAAGTTCAAACAACTCGCGCTGAGAATCTTTATCCGATCTTTCACATCCCTTTATGAGTTCCCGCAGATTCATTGGAGCCGAATTATGCATTTTAGAATTACTCATTTAACGAGAACTGTTAAAATAAGGTTGTAACTTTAAATAACTATTCTATATAAATATAGCAATTAATTGACGGTCAAGCAATTAATTTTTGTGGGCGAGAACAACAATTTTTTTGTAGTTTTTTACTACGCCGGATGAGTTAAATATGTGAAAATAAATAATATAGGGACCAATTTTGCATAATTCACGATTATTATCAACGCCATCCCACACATAATTTCCTGCATTTCCCAAAAGTTCGTTCGACACCAGGTTACGGACTAAAAGGCCTGTGGAATTATAAATAGAGACATTTGCAACATTTCCGGGAGTGTCAAAAGTATAGTTGACACTCACTACATCATTATTCCCGTCATTATCAGGTGAAAAAATTTCAGGAGAGATAGTAATTTCTTTTCCTGTGCCGGAATCAATATCTTGAGAGTTTTTGTACGCGGGCGTTGCATAACCTGTACTTGCGGCAGCGGAGTGCCAGTTATTTCTGTCGTTGGTTATATGATCTGCATCAATACGCTCAAGCGATACTCCTTTTGTTACATTAAGTAAAGGGAAATGCATATCCTGCCTGTAATCAAAGCGATCAATGATCGTTTTTGAAGTATCAGCCAACACCACTATTCCGGAAGCTACGTTCATTCCCGGGAAGCCAGCCATATCAATAAAACCTGATGGTGAAGGCGTCTGGTATTGGCTTTTAATAGAGGAAGAATTTGTGGATAAAACAATGTATTGTTCGGAAAAAATAAGTGTACGAACAGTTGAAATGTATTGAACGGAACTGAGTTGATTTGCGAGTGTATCAAAAGAAGAGAGTGTAAGCTGCGAAAGATCGATCACTTTATCAGATCGGTTATATATTTCGACAAAATCGACTCCGCCGGTATTGGGATCGGGAAGAATTTCATTAATCACGATATCATTGGCAACAGCCTGTTCAGGCAAAACAAATTGTGTATAAGCAGAATTAATACCATTGTCTGCTTTATCCTTTACATTGGTAACTGTTAATGTATATGTTTTTGACCCTTGAAATGGGCCGGGAAAAACAAGGTGAACCAAACTTGTATTTATTGTGTCTAGCAGGGCTGATGACGGGTTTCCAATGCCATCACTAACGGAATAACCGGTGATGGTTTCGGCGGAAACCTTTTCGAGCGGTTCATTAAAATAAATATTAAGCTGAGTAGAAGACATGGCTAAGATTTTAATTACAGCCGGGGCAATCGTATCAATGCGTATGGGGCCAACATAAAAATCGTCGAAATAAAATTTAGTCGCATTACTGGTTGTGTATTTACAGCTTATGCCAAAATTGGTAGTTGATGTATGTAAAGTATTGTTTATAGATCCTTCAAGTGCATAATTTATGCCTCCAAGTGTATCGGAATATACTTTCCAGTTACCAAACGCGCTGCGTGTGACCTTTACCCTTAATGTATTAGTTGATTTACTGCAATGTCCGTTAATCCCGTCAATGATCTTTGTTTCAGTAGTTCCTGTTTGTTCCCACAGATCCACACTGTCATCCGAACCATTTTCGCCCAGTCTGATAAAATATCCATTCAATGGCATTTTCAGGTTGATTTGGTCGGTAACCAGGTAAACTTTCGCATAATTATTATCCGATGGCGCAAAAGACAGTTTAACCCAAAAATTCCATTCGGCACTATCTATAACTGTATTTGGCGTTGAAAGATATGAAGTGTCTGTCCCTGAAGAATTAAGTTGCAATTGGGACGAACTATTAACAATAAATTTAGAATTATTTCCATTCCAGGCAGGTAATTGCGTAAAGTCGCCATCTGTAAATCCATCATCTACCTGCGATTTGGCAATAAATGGAAGTAAAAGAAGCAGACAAAAAAACCGAAACATATTTTTTAAAAAACCAGTATTCTTACGGGCTAAATATAGTATTTTTGCGAAACGAAAAACTCAGTATAAATACTGAATTTTAAGTCAGAAAGACGAATAAGTAGAACACAAAAGATAATAAACATATAATTTTTGAAAAAATGAAAGTAGCAGTAGTTGGCGCGACAGGTCTTGTAGGAACAATGATGTTGCGCGTTTTGGAAGAACGTAATTTTCCGGTAACAGAATTGATCCCGGTTGCATCTGAGAAATCGGTTGGTAAAGAAGTTGTATTCAAAGGAAAGAGTTATAAGGTTATAAGTGCGCAGGATGCTATTGCTAAAAAACCCGCCATTGCTTTATTTTCGGCGGGAGGAAGTACCTCGCTGGACCTTGCTCCTAAATTTGCCGCTGCGGGAATTACAGTAATTGATAATTCCTCCGCATGGCGAATGGATAAAACTAAAAAATTAGTTGTCCCTGAAATAAACGCGCACGAGCTTACTAAGGATGATAAAATCATCGCGAATCCTAATTGCTCGACCATACAAATGGTGGTTGCTTTAAATCCATTGCATAAAAAATATACGATCAGGAGGATAGTTGTTTCAACTTATCAATCGGTTACAGGTACCGGTAAAAAGGCCGTTGACCAGATGATGAATGAGCGTAAAGGCGTGAAAGGGGAAATGGCCTATGCGTATCCGATCGATCTTAATGTTATTCCGCATATTGATGTGTTTACCGACAATGGGTACACCAAAGAGGAAATGAAAATGGTAAACGAAACAAAAAAAATAATGGGAGATGACAGCATTCGCCTGACTGCTACTACTGTTCGTATTCCTGTAATGGGCGGTCACAGTGAATCAGTGAATGTTGAATTCGCAAAAGATTATACGTTGGATGATGTGCGTTCAGTGCTAACCAACTCTGTCGGGGTAATTGTTGTGGATGATGTAAAGAACCTGAAATACCCGATGCCTAAAGATGCGCATAACCGCGACGAAGTTTTCGTAGGCCGTTTGCGCAGAGATGAAACACAGGCCAATACGCTGAACATGTGGATCGTGGCGGATAATTTGCGTAAAGGTGCTGCTACCAATGCTGTGCAGATAGCGGAGTATTTGGTAAAGAATAAGCTGGTGTAGCCGGAATTCTATAAAACTTTGTTTTGTGTCATTCTGAGCCCCGTTTTTCAAGGGGCGAAGAATCTGGCTTTTGTGGGCAGTCAGCCTTCGCACAAAGACCAGATCCTTCACTCCGTGCAGAATGACACAAATCTGGCTATAATTAAAATTCAGAGGACCTTGTAGTTTTTATATTCCCCAACTCGCCATCCTGTTGTTTGCTCAATAAACATCAGTATACGTGATTTAAGAGAAAGCTTTTTCTGAGAAGGGTCAAAAATAAATTTCCAGTTTTTGTCTTTTATACGCTGCTGCATTACTGCGGGATGCGTGTCCCTGAATTGAGCCAATGAATCAATTTGGGAATAATCAAATTCATTTACCTGCTTAATATTTTTTTTCATCCATTCTTCATCATGCCACAGGCGGTTGAACACTTCCCGTTTTGCCTGTTGCAATTGCGGAGGCTTAACCCAGCCATAATGATATACAAAGGCGTCAACGGGCTTTATTTTTAACTTCTCCCCGTTCTTGCGGAACCCTTGCGCATCGCGGTAAGAGGTAATACCTGAATCATTCCTGGTTATGCGTATTTCTTTTCTATACCATTTCCTGGAATCACCGGTATAATCATATGAACCATAGAAATGAAGGTAATTGAATAATAATCCTTCAACCTGTTTATCATCCTTCCATTTTAACATGGCTTCTTTAATGGCAGGCAAATACTTTTCATGTATACACTCATCGGCTTGAATATAAAACGTCCAGGTGCTGTCGGGAGAAACTGCTTTCAGGGCTTTATTTGTTTCGTCAGCCAGTACTTGCCCTCCTTTGCGTAAAGTATCGTCCCAAACAGTTTCCACGATTCTTATTTTCGGGGAGTTAATATTTTTTATAAGTTGCAGTGTTTCGTCTTCCGATTTACCAACCGCAACAACAAACTCATCACACATAGGTAAAATGGAAGTGATCGCTTCAACAACGGGGTAATCGTATTTAATTGCATTGCGAATGAATGTGAATCCTGTAACTTTCATTTAGTTGGAATAGACAATGTAAAGTAGGAACAAAATATCACTATAAGATATCCGGAAGAGTACCCATATATGACAAAAAAAGGTCCTCGTATCTTTTTTAGAAAGTGTTTTCAGTAAACAACAAATTTTGTTCTCATCAGGGCGCCACTATCGCTTTTGGCTTTTAGAAAATAAAGGCCGGACTCAAAAGCTTTCACATTCAGGCTATAACTTTGCAAAGCAGGAGAATCAACAAAAGCTATTTTTCCGGTCATATCATAAATTTCAAATTGTTTGATCTTTTCGCCTTCTGATGTTATCGATAAAATATCGCTGGCAGGATTCGGAGAAATTACAATTTTGTTTTCAGCTTTTTTCATTGCGGCTACTGAAGCCGGTAAATTATCGCAATCCAAAAAATAATACGCGCTATCCAACCCTGAGGAGGATCTCCAGTATTGGTCCTTCTCGGTGATGGTAGCCCATTCAACCCATCCCTTTTTTACGTAATTATTAACAGTATCTAAAATAGTGCAGAGGCGTTTAATAAAATTTGTTTTGTTCACATCACGACAATCGAATTGTACGGCCTGGGTATAATACTGGTTAGCATCGTAAGTGCCATTGTGAACATTTGTAAACAAAACTTTTAGCTGATTGATGATCCTGTTCTCATCCGTTGTGTCGGTGAAGTGCGCTGAACAGCCATTACCCTGGCAGGCCACCCTGTTTGTGTTTACATGAGTGGAATAGTTAGTCCGGCTTTGGGGCTTATATGAACCATAAAAATTCATATCGTTGTGAACGCCTGCGCTGAAACTGCCGCCCCACATTACATTTGGTTTCCATTTTGGCGCAGAGGTAAATTTCACGCATGTCATTCCATTTTCAAAATCCTGCCAGTCACTCCCGTTTTGCAGGCCATCTATTTTAAAACCTCCGGCGTTCTTGCGGTTAGTAACGCCCAGTGAATCATGCAAATGAGCCACGTCGGCATAATTGTATGTAAAGCCGCCAACCATTCCCTCATGCGAATGCGGATCACATTCAATGTAAGGAGAATCGTCCATCCATTTCAATAAATTGGTATTGCCCGTAGCGACACTTTTAGGATCATGCTTTATAGCACCCAAAAGGAAACGGACATCAGATTGAAAATTCCATTTAACTTTTTTACTGATCACGCTATCCGCAATTTCTTTTATGGCGGTATAAGCGGTGTTGTAGTTCAACGGAAGTGTTGCATCATAAAGCGGCTCGCCGCTTGTTTCATTATGTGAGTTCAAGTTAATGTACACTTTGGGTTGAGCATGTAGCGCAACGGTAATAGCCATCATACAGACAGGGAGTAGAATTTTTTTCATAGGCTGCGATTTTTTGCTAATATAAAGGGTTTACATTGAATTTGCAATGGTTTGCAAACGATGAGCTTAGCAACTTGCTCCAAACAATCTCAAAACAAATTTATTTGCCCGTATAATTAGCAGGCGATATTTTTTTCAATTCCTTCTTAATGTTATCATTTACCTTCAGTGAATCGACAAATTTTGAAATACTTTCTTTGGTAATATGTGTATTTGTGCGGGTAAGTTCTTTCAGCGCTTCGTAAGGTTTTGGATATCCTTCTCTGCGTAAAATAGTTTGAATGGCTTCTGCAACAACGACCCAATTATCTTCCAGGTCTTTTTCGAGCGCCTCTTTATTCAGAATAACCTTATCAAGCCCTTTTAACAATGATCTGTATGCAATCAAAGAATGCGCAATAGGAACACCGATATTTCTTAAAACGGTTGAATCAGTCAGATCACGCTGCAGACGTGAAATCGGAAGTTTCGCGGATAAATGTTCAAAGATGGCATTGGCCATGCCCAAATTGCCTTCTGAATTTTCAAAGTCAATGGGGTTCACTTTATGCGGCATAGCGGAAGATCCGATCTCTCCTTTTTTAATTTTTTGTTTGAAATAATTCATCGAGATATATTGCCACATATCCCTGTTGAGGTCAATCAGAATGGTATTAATGCGTTTGAGCGCGTCAAACTGAGCAGCAAGATTATCGTAATGTTCTATTTGGGTTGTGTATTGTGAGCGATTTAACCCGAGGGTTTTATTTACAAAATGGTTTGCAAATTTTACCCAATCAATAGCAGAATAAGCCGCATTATGTGCGTTAAAATTTCCGGTAGCACCGCCAAACTTCGCGCTGTATGGAATGTCGACGAGCTGTCCTACCTGTCCTAAAAGCCGTTCAACGAATACCATTAATTCTTTTCCAAGGCGTGTAGGTGATGCCGGTTGTCCATGTGTGCGGGCAAGCATTGGTACATCGGCCCATTCTTTTGTCTGTGCGCTAAGTTTATTAATGGCTAGTGTAAGTACGGGTAAAATCTCATTATTTACAGCATCTTTCCATAATAAAGGAACGGCTGTATTATTAATATCCTGGGATGTTAACCCGAAATGAACAAACTCTTTCGAATCGACTAATTTCAGCGCGTCAAATTTTTCCTTCAAAAAATATTCAACCGCTTTTACATCGTGGTTAGTTACTTTTTCTATTTCCTTTATAGCGTTTGCATCATCAACAGTAAAGCTTTTATATATATCCCTGAGCTTCGGGAAAATTTTCTTATCGACTGTTTTTAATTGAGGCAAAGGAAGCTCACACAAGGCAATAAAATATTCAACCTCAACCTGAACACGGTATTTCATTAAAGCATATTCTGAAAAGTAATCGGCAAGGGGTGCTGTTATTTTCCTGTAACGGCCGTCGATGGGGGATATTGAGAGTAGTTCCATATTTTGAAAAAGTTCAAGGTTCAAAGTTCAAGGTTCCGGGTTAACTTTGAACGCGGAACCTCGAACCCGGAACATATTTATACAAACCTATGTTCTTTTTTAAATAATTCTTCCTTCGGCAGACTTTTAAAATAGTCGTAAGTTATTTTTAGACCTTTCGCGCGATCAACTTTTGGCTCCCAGCCTAATATTTTTTTTGCTTTAGAGATATCCGGTTTGCGTTGTTTTGGATCGTCTTTTGGCAATGGTAAAGAAATTAATTTTTGATCAGCACCGGTTAATTTTAATATCTCTTCCCCGAATTCTTTAATTGTAATCTCGGATGGATTGCCAATATTCACGGGCTGTACATAATCACTCATTAATAGACGATAGATTCCTTCTACCAGGTCATCAACATAACAAAACGAGCGGGTTTGGGAGCCATCACCGAACATAGTCAAATCTTCACCCCGTAATGCTTGTCCTATAAATGCGGGAAGTACACGTCCATCATTTAAACGCATGCGGGGTCCGTAGGTGTTGAAGATGCGTATAATACGGGTTTCAAGGCCGTGGTAGGTGTGATAAGCCATTGTAAGGGCTTCCATAAAGCGTTTAGCTTCGTCGTACACACCGCGCGGCCCAACAGGATTTACATTGCCCCAATATTCTTCAACCTGCGGATGAACCATGGGGTCGCCATAAACTTCAGATGTTGAGGCAACGAGAATACGTGCTTTTTTGACACGTGCTAAGCCAAGCAAATTATGTGTTCCGAGTGAACTTACTTTTAATGTCTGGATCGGTATTTTCAAATAATCGATAGGGCTGGCAGGGGAGGCAAAGTGTAGAATGTATTTCAGATCGCCAGGTACAAAAACAAATTTAGAAACATCATGATGATAAAATTCAAAATTTTCCAGCTTCATTAAATGCTCAATATTCTTCAGGTCGCCGGTGATAAGATTATCCATTCCGATAACATGGTAACCTTCTTTTATAAATCTATCACATAAATGCGAACCCAGAAATCCGGCTGCTCCGGTTATTAATATTCGTTCCTTCATTTTGGATTATGTATTTGCTGAGATGTTGATCTATTGAATTGGGGCATGAAGGATAATTCAACAGATGAATAAATTTTTAATTTATTATTGTTTTACGTCCAATGCTGTAATAGTTATATCCAAGTTCTTTCATTTGTGCAAGGCTGTATAAATTACGTCCGTCAAAAATTACTTTTGATCTCAATAATGATGACACCTTTTCAAAATCAGGGGTTCTGAACAAACTCCACTCTGTTGCTATTAACAAAGCGTCTGCATTTTTCAGTGCTTCATACTGATCATTCGCGTAATTAATTTTGTTCCCCAACTGTTTTTTTACATTTTCCATTGCTTCTGGATCATGAGCTGTAACGGTTGCTCCTGCAGCCAACAATTCATTTATGATATACAGGGCGGGCGCTTCACGTATATCATCGGTATCGGGTTTAAATGCTAAACCCCAAAGCGCGAAATGTTTTCCTTTCAGATTATTGCTGAAGTGTTCTTTTATTTTGGGAACTAAAATGGTCTTTTGCTTTTCATTTGTACTCATTACAGCTGTGAGCATTTTAAAATCATACTTCACATCCGATGCTGATTTAGCGAGAGCCTGTACATCCTTAGGAAAGCAGCTTCCTCCATAACCAATGCCCGGGAATAAAAAGCGTTTACCGATCCTATCATCAGATCCAATGCCAATGCGTACCATATCAACATCTGCTCCGGTCTTTTCACAAAGATTGGCGATCTCATTCATAAATGTGATCTTGGTAGCGAGGAAGGCATTGGCGGCATACTTTGTTAATTCCGCCGAACGTTCATCCATAAATAAGATCGGGTTGCCGGAGCGTACATAAGGACGGTATAGTTCCTCCATTATTTTTTTTGCTTTGTCGGAACTGGTGCCGACAACTACGCGATCCGGTTTCAAAAAATCATCCACCGCAAATCCTTCACGTAAAAATTCGGGATTGGAAACAACACTGAATTCACATTTCGCATTTTTTTTAACTGCGTCGTAAACCTTTTCGGCAGTGCCAACAGGAACGGTACTTTTATCAACGATCACTTTATAATCAGTGATTACCCTTCCAAGGTCATTTGCAACACCTAATATATAGCTAAGATCGGCAGAGCCGTCTTCACCGGGAGGAGTTGGCAGCGCGAGAAATATTATTTTGGCCTTTTCAACGGCGTCCCTAAGTTTTGTGGTAAAATTTAAACGTCCGGCTTTTATGTTACGGTGAAACAAGGTATCAAGGTGCGGCTCGTAAATGGGAACAACGCCTTCCTGCATTTTTTTCACCTTTTCCTCATTAATATCGACACAAGTTACATTGTTACCTGTTTCAGCGAGACAGGTTCCTGTTACTAAACCTACATACCCTGTACCAACGACTGCAATATTCATAACAATTTTTTTATTTTATAAACGATAAAATGCTTTCCGTAATATACTTCAATGTATCCTCATCCAATTCAGTATGCATAGGCAATGACAATACTGTTTTGCACAGTTTTTCTGTCACAGGAAAATCGCCCTCTTTGTAGCGTTGGTCGTGATAGGCCTTTTGCATATGCAATGGAATGGGATAATAGATCATTGCAGGAATATCTTTTGAGGCCAGGTATTCCTTCAACTTTGTGCGATCAACTCCATTCAGCTGCAAAGTGTATTGATGAAAAACGTGCGTTGAGTTTTTTGAGCGCGTCGGAATTTTCAGTTTAGGGTTATTTGCAAATGCTTTATCATAAAACGCAGCAGCATTATTGCGTGCAGCAGCATATTCGTTAAGATGTTTCAGTTTGATTCCCAGTACTGCAGCCTGTATACTATCGAGGCGCGAATTTACACCAATAGAATCGTGAACATATTGTACAGATTGTCCATGATTGGCGATCATTCTGCATTTTTTTGCAAGTCCGGCATCATTGGTATACATAGCGCCGCCATCACCATAACAACCAAGATTTTTGGAGGGAAAAAATGAGGTACATCCAATAGTTCCGATAGTTCCCGCTTTCTTTTTGGTCCCGTCCGAAAATGTATAATCAGCTCCAATGGCCTGCGCAACATCTTCGATCACATATAAATGATGCTTTTTAGCCAGCGCCATCACTTTTTCCATATCCGCGCATTGTCCGAAAAGATGCACAGGCACGATAGCTTTGGTCTTAGGCGTAATTGCATTTTCAATTGATTGTACATCAATATCAAATGTGTCGGGATTCACATCAACCAATACCGGTGTGAGTCCAAGAAGTGCAATAACTTCAGCAGTTGCGACATACGTAAAATCAGCGGTGATTACCTCATCCCCATGTTTTAAACCAAGTGCCATCATAGCGATTTGAAGCGCATCGGTGCCATTTGCACAAGGGATAACATGTTTTACATCAAGGTATTGTTCAAAGTCGGCGGCAAAGATTTTTACTTCCGGACCGTTGATAAATGTTGCATTATTTATGACGTTTTGTATAGCCGAATCTACCTCCGTTTTAATCTTTTCGTACTGACCCTTGAGGTCAACCATCTGAATTTTTCGCATCACTTTTTCCATATAGTGATATATAGTATTCGCCGAACCGCTGTCGCTAATCGGCATAAGACCAACTAAGCCATCGTCCTATTTTATTTTATCGATTTTGATGGCAAGTTGCTTTAAAAGAACCACGAAGATAGCTAATTTTATTCTACTTTTAGCCCACAATTAAAGGCAGGAAAAGCCGTTAACCACTACGCATGGACTGTAACACGAGAACCCTTTTTTCACTTGCATTTATTCTTGTAACCCTGGAGTTTTCCGCGCAGATAAATCTAAGGGATTCAAGTGTGGTTGCGCCAATGGTATGTTCATCCTTTTCTTTGCAGGTGCCGGGAGCTGATCTGGCGAAGCGCTTTGGGCTCAATTCTGCAGTTGGTTTACAGTTTCTTCTTAAAAGCAGAAAAAACTGGTTGTACGGAATGGGTGGTGATTTTATGTTCGGAAATGCGGTAAATGAAAATGGCATTTTAGATAGCATTAAAACAAGTGATGGATTTTTGATCGCGGTCAACGGAAAGTTGGTTGACACAAGGCTTTTGGAACGGGGATTTAGTGCGGGTTTTAAATTTGGTAAATTATTTCCTGTCTTTGCGCCGAACAGAAATTCGGGAATCGTTGTTATTGCAGGCATTGGTTTTATTCAACACAAAATAAGAATAGAGCTTATTGACGGTACAAATGAAATAACGCCACAGCTGAATGATGAAATGAAAAAGGGATATGACAGATTAACCAACGGGATTTCGTTTAGTCAATCGCTGGGGTACCTGTATTTGAGTAATAATCGTATCGCTAACTTTTATGCAGGCATAGAAATTACGGAAGGCTTTACCAAAAATCGCAGAAGCTTTGATTATGATCTGATGAAAAAGGATGATCGGTTGAGAACGGATTTGTTGTTTGGTATTCGCATAGGATGGATATTGCCATTGTATAAAAGAGCGCCGAAGGAATTTTATACGAATTAAAAGACTCCACCCTGCCTTCCCCGAAGGGGAGCCGGAAAATACAACTGAAATTGAGATTTATATATAATATACTCATTCACCTTTATTCAAGTGCAATTCATTTTGCTTCTTTATTTAATACTAAAGCAAAGTTGTGGGTTGATGGAAGAAAAAATATTTTTGAAGAACTGGGAAAGAAAATACGTAGGGAGTTAAAAGAGAATGATGAGCTAATCTGGTTCCATTGCTCATCATTGGGGGAATTTGAGCAGGGGCGACCGGTTATTGAAAGATTCCGGGTTGGAGGTTCAAGGTTCAAGATTTTGTTAACTTTTTTTTCTCCGTCGGGATATGAGGTTCAGAAAAATTATAAAGGTGCGGACTTTGTTTTTTATTTGCCGATAGATATTCCTGTCAATGCAAGGCGCTTTGTCGGATTACTTCCGTTAAAGGCCGTATTTTTTGTAAAGTATGAGTTTTGGTTCAATTATTTATCTGAACTGAAAAGGAAACAAATTCCAACATATTTGATCTCGGGAATTTTCCGGAAGGATCAGTATTTTTTTAAGTGGTACGGTGTTTGGGCACGAAAGCAATTAAAAGCCTTCACACATTTTTTTCTGCAAAATGAAAAATCAAAACAACTTTTAAATCAATTTGATTTTGTAAATACAACCATTAGTGGTGATACGCGATTCGATCGGGTTTACGAGATCGCGCAAAGTAAAAAAGAATTTCCGCTTTTAAAAACCTTTGTTGAAGCTAGTCAGGTAATGGTTGCAGGTAGCACATGGGAGCAAGATGAAAAATTGATCGCTAACTTGAAACTGGAAATTTTAAACCTGAAACTTATTGTTGTTCCTCATGAAATATGGGAATCTCATATTGAATCAATAACTAATTTGTTTGAGCGACACAACCCGATTCGTTATTCTCAGGCTAACGACCAAAACATACAACAAGCTGGGATTCTAATCATTGATAACATCGGAATGCTTTCATCTCTATATCAATACGGGCATATAGCCTATATTGGCGGCGGTTTTGGTGATGGTATACATAATATTCTTGAAGCAGCCGCTTTTGGGTTGCCAACGATCTTTGGCCCTAATTATAAAAAATTTAATGAGGCGGTTGAATTGATCGAAGCAGGTGGAGCATTCTCTGTAAACAATTCTTCTGAATTAGATTCGACAATAAATAAATTGTTCAATGACAAGGAGCAATTGGTAAAAGCAAGTACTATCAGTAAAAATTATGTGCTGAGTAAAAAAGGAGCTACGGAAATTATTGTGAGCGAAGTGGGTCTTTAGTCAATGATGCTTTTGCAAGCCTGAAAGGCTTGAATATAAATAACCTCCGATGAAATCGGAGGTTATAAAGGTCAGATATCACAACCCTGAAAGGGCAATGTCATTAAGTTCTATATTATATTGCTCTTTTATAGTTAGTTAATGTTTGATGTTTCCCCAAAGGCTTGCTACGCATTTTTCTTCTTTTAAAGGATCTTCCTATTCTTATGGGCTCATAATATTG
>JACPDY010000063.1 GCA_016183775.1 Bacteroidota bacterium | reverse complement strand
ATTTGTGATAGAGCGAACAAATGCATGGTTAGATGCATTTAAGGCACTATTGACGCGTTTTGAAACAAATAAAATTCATTGGAGAGCATTGAATTTATTGGCTTTTACTGTAATTTTATTAAGACGACTTTAAACAACTTCTATGATAATCTAATACCAGGCCGCTAACAGAATGCTAAATACACGGGGCATAATACCAACTAGCCATCAAGTCCGTGTTTTATTTTGTTAGACTTAATGGCAAGTTGGTATAATTTGATATAATCTCTATTGCCTGATAAATTTCTGCTTAAATACTCTATCAGAAGTTGATAACTGAATAAAATATACTCCCCTATTCAAAGCGGCAATGTCAATTCCGTTTGAAGTACGACCTAACTCTCTTTGCACTACCAACTCCCCGATTAAATTATATATTGTTACTGTTCCGACGGTATTTTCCACACCCGAAATATAGATCATTTCGCTTGCGGGATTTGGAAACACGCTTATTTTTTCATCACGATCATAATTATTGACACCCGTGGCCGGGTTGTTACTCACGCATCTCACTGAATAGGCGTTATTTTTAAGTCCGCTGTACCGGCCAAGAGTTTTATCGGTATTTATCATGAGGCGGTACAACCCGTAAGTGGCACTATACTCCGAAGAGGTCCACCAGGTTCCGTAAGTATTGATATTGGTAAATGTTCCATAACCAAAACGAATGCCGCCGGGACGGGCCGAAAAACCAGTTGAGTTGGTCGCATTGTTCGGGGATGTCCAATGACCGGTGCCTGTTTCTTTCAATTTAGCCCCTGCTATAGAATCACCACCCAAATAAATTCCAAGGTCTCTCCACTCGGCTTCGGTTGCAGCATGCCAACCTGTAGGACAAACATTCCGGCTATCCGAAACTGCATGCCAGGTATACATACGTCCGTATGCTTTAAGGCTGTCCGCACCGTTATATAACCATTGATACTTCGGAGCAAATTCACTTGTTACACTCTTTGTAGCCGGATACGTAGACCCGATCGAATCCCCATTCTGGTAATGTGTTGTTTTTAAGTTTTCTTTCATCCAAACCTGGGTGCCAATAGTTACCGTGTTGTAAATATTCCCGTCAATGTCCGTTACAGTTTGGGCCCGATTCTGTAATACAAATAGTGCGAGCAGCGCGATGAGTAAAGTTTTTAATTTCATAGATGAATAGTTTTTAGGGGTTATAGTTCAATATCGAAAAAATTCACAGACACTAAAGTTTCTCTTTTTACTACTACTAATTTACAATTTAAACCCGATCATCAAATCTCATATACCCTCACGTAGTTCTATCACCGCGACAATCAATAACATTATAACCAAGTTTATAATCCGGCCTAATCATTAATTCAGGCTTTCCGACCGGAATTTTTAATCAAAAAAAACTGCCAATTCAACAAATAGTTTTACTTTACTTCCAAAATTAACCTTGCAGTCAAGGGTACTTTTTATTGATAATCGATAAACTTGTGCCATTGGGTTTTTATTAAAATTCAACTTTTGCCAACTTCAATGTATAAATAGTTTAATTTTTGCATAAAAAAGGGGGTGTTGAAAATGAAGACCATAAAAAAGTGTAATTTATAACCTTTGTAATTTTATTACGTAAAAATACCTAGTACCATTATAAAGTGTTAAAAAGTTCGATCGTATTATGAGCTTTTATCAATTATATCCGAAAAAAAAACTCACTGGCTCTCTTAAGGAGATGCTTGGTGGTCATCGCGCTGTTTTAGGTTTTATATTTTTTGCGATTTGTTTCACGGGTTCTTTTGCCCAACCTTTTGGTACCGGTAATTCGCACTCATTTGCTGTTTGCTCAAACAAAACCGCTATGAGTTGGGGCTTAAATTCATCCGGTCAATTGGGCAATGGAACAACTGTTAATGACTCTGTACCAAAACCCGTCAGTGTCCTTACAAACATTAACAAAGTTGAGGCCGGATCAAGGCATTCACTTTTTCTTAAAGATGACAGTACGGTTTGGGGTGTTGGACAAAACATATATGGCCAGTTGGGGGATAGTTCCCAAATTAACCGGACTTCCGCTGTGCAGGTGAAAGGTATGACGGGAATAATTCAAATAGCGGCTATGGGTGCTACCTCACATTTTCTCAGGAAAGACAGCACGGTATGGGCATGTGGCTATAATGGATATGGGGAATGTGGAAATGGTACTAATGAATATGATTCTGTGCCCAGGCAAGCTTCTATTACGGGTGTTGTGGCCGTTGCTTCGGGTTATTACCATACAGTTTATTTAAAGAGTAACGGTACCGCATGGTCCTGCGGACGGAATGCTTATGGTGAATTGGGCATTGGAAGCTGTTGTGGCAGCAGAAGTACTCCTGTTCAGGTGGCCGGTTTAACCGGTATAAAAAAAGTAAAAGCGGGTGGACGTTTTCTGCTTTTTTTATTGAACGACAGTACGGTTTGGGGCTGCGGCCTTAATACCGAAGGCCAACTTGGCAATGGCACAACTACGAGTACCGGTGCCGGTCCGGCTGTACAGGTTAGCGGACTTACCGGTGTCATAGATATAGAAGCTGGGTATTATCATTCTGTTTTTCTTAAAAAAGACAGTACTGTTTGGGCCTGTGGCCGCAATACACAAGGACAATTAGGGGACGGATCATTTACACAACGAACTACACCGGTACAGGTTAGCGGACTTACCGGAGTTCGTACAATAAGTGCGGGGTATTACCAATCACTATTTTTGAAGAATGACAGTACGGTTTGGGCCTGCGGGTTAAATGACAATGGTCAGTTAGGCGATGGAACAACTACTAACCGTGGAGTACCTGTTCAGGTGTTGGGCTTGTGTCCAACCTATATACCCCTGCCAATTGAGCTGCTCTCATTTAATGCGACAGCAATGGATAAAAGCATACGGCTAAACTGGAGTACAGCAAGTGAAACAAATAATAATTTCTTTACAATTGAAAAATCATTGAATGGAAGCGATTGGAAGTCTATAGGAATTGTTAAGGGTGCCGGAAATTCAACGCATGTAATGAATTACGAGAGTTTTGACACGGAACCGGTAACGGGTATTCAGTATTACAAGTTAAAACAAACTGACTTTGACGGACAATATAAATACTCAGAGCTAATTGCGATTAATTTCAGTAAAAATTTCAGCTTCAGTATATACCCTAACCCGGTATACGCGAACTCCAATACGACCATTTACTTAAATATGAATCATGCAGCCGATGAAAGTAAACCCATTTTAGTAGTAGTATATGACGCGATAGGAAGGCAGGTATTTTCGAAAATAAACATACAAGAAAAAAACAATGGCCAGATTACGGCAGTTGACCCTTCAAACACACTTTCTCCGGGAGTTTATATTATATCTGCTACCTCCGATAACTCTATCTATAAGCAAAAGTTAATTATCAGGTAGGAATTTCTCTTTTGCCATCTGCACTTTTCTATCCGCTCTTTTGCTTGACCCGTATAAGTGATTAGGTCTTATACCAATTATAAATATTAATTAGTCCAATTTATATTTGAAAAAACATACCCAAATCCACATGTTTTTTTTATGCTTTGTTCTGTGAGGTTGCTAAGTTCAAGTGTAATAAAGTCACTTACTTCATCAAGGGTTTTAT
>JACPDY010000062.1 GCA_016183775.1 Bacteroidota bacterium | reverse complement strand
TTCTACCAAGATTCCATCCCTACAGGATTTTAATAGCTCCGTTAGGAGCGAAATCTTGGTAGAAAATTAAAACCCAATGATTCGAAGCCCCATCGGGGCGACATAACATTTATTTTATATGAAATTTAAACAGTCTCTAAGTATATAATATATTAAATACTATTATTTATCCTGTTTTTAAAAAGGTAATTAGTTATCAGTAGGTTTTTTACCGATAACCGATTACCTTTCTTTTCAAGTCAATACCTATGCCACCGTCAAAAATATGACAATCTGACACAAAACCATAGTAACTTATGGTTATATTTGTTGAGTATTTTTTAACCCATTTTACTTTTATAAAAGAGGCTATTTTACGCAATATCAGCACCATATTGAAAAATCCTTTAACTGATAACCTAATAACTAAACACTCATGCCCGGAACAGAACTTTTTGGCGAAGAAGAAAGAAAAGAAGTAAATGATGTGATGCAGACCGGTATCCTTATGCGGTATACACATGACCATTTCCGCAACAATCATTGGAAAGCACGCGAATTTGAGACTGAAGTTAAAAAGATAACAGGCGCGAAATACGCCCATGCCGTTTCAAGCGGTTCTACGGCTGTTGCCACGGCCCTGGCATCGGCGGGGATCGGGGCAGGCGATGAAGTGATAGTACCTCCATTTACTTTCATTGCTTCCATTGAGGCTGTACTGTTTGTTGGAGCGTTACCCGTATTTGCCGAGATCGATGAAACGCTTTGCCTGAGCGCCGAAGGGATTAAAAAAGCCATTACTCCTAAAACCAAAGCCATTTGCCTTGTTCACATGTGTGGCGCCATGGCCGATATGGATGGCATTATGGATGTTTGTAAAAAGAACAACCTTATTTTAGTTGAAGATGCCGGACAGGCATTTGCCGCATCTTATAAAGGAAAACATGTTGGTTTGTTCGGCAAAGCCGGAAGTTATTCTTTCGACTTCTTTAAAATAGCAACAGCCGGCGAAGGCGGCGTTTTGGTTACTGATGATAAAAACGTTTACAAACATGCCGAAACATACTCTGATCACGGACACGACCACATTGGAACAAACCGGGGAATGGAACAGCACCCGATAATCGGATTCAACTACCGGATCAGCGAGCTGAATGCAGCAGTAGGCGTTGCACAAACACGCAAAGTTCCGTCGATCATTGAAAAAAATCGCCGGAATAAAAAATTCCTGACTAACGAATTATCAAAAACACCTGGCATCAGCTTCTCACATCTGCCTGATCCGGCAGGTGATTCGGCCACCTTTTTAAATATGTTTTTACCCGACACAGAAGCTGCCAAACGCACTGTTAATGAATTGAATGCTGCCGGTGTGGGAGGCTTCAATTACTGGTTCACCAATATGTACCACTTTATTAATCAATGGGATCACCTGAAGGAAATGCGCACTGCATCTAAACTTCCAATTCAGCTTTTAGGATCTCCGCAGGATTACACAACAATTCAATTGCCAAAATCACAGGAAGTGATGGGCCGCCTGATATCATTCGGCATACGCTGCACCTGGACTGAACAAGAATTAAAAGACCTTGCAGGAAAAATTTCAGCGGCAATAACAAAAGCATTAAAACCAGTTACAATTTAATTTTCATCTCCTCCCCTGGAGAGGTAGACCGAGAGGGTAAGGCCTTATGCACAAAAATTTCAAAAATATAGATAAAGTCGTTTTCGGACGCGGAAGCTTTGATACAATGGATTCCATCCTTGCAGAAAAGCGGAATGAGAACAACAAGTTCTTCCTCTTTATAGTCGATAATTATTTTAAGGGCAAGGCGTTGGAAAAACGCATTCCGCTTAAACCGGAAGATGTATTGATGTTCATTGATGTAGACCCTTATGAGCCGACAACAGAACAGATCGACAACATACGCGACAGTATATTAAAAAGCAAAGGATTGCCTTCGGGCATTGTTGGCATCGGCGGAGGAAGCATTATGGATATTGCTAAAGCAGCATCATTAATGTTTACGAATGAAGGTTCATCCACCAAATACCAGGGACTGAACCTGATCAAAAAGCCGGGGATTTATCATTTGGGAGTTCCCACAATTTCCGGCACCGGCGCGGAATGTTCCATGACAGCTGTACTCACCGGTCCTGAAAAAAAATTAGGCTTAAAATGTGATTGGACTGTTTTTAACCAGGTAATACTTGACCCGAACCTGATTGCATCAGTTCCGCGCGATTGGTGGTTCTATACAGGTATGGACACCTACATACATTGCATTGAATCGGAGTGCGGCAAACTGAACAATGCGTTCAGTCATGCTTATGCTGAGCAGTCTATGAAATTGTGCCGGGAAGTATATCTGAATGAAGGGGGCGGACAGAACCCGGCCAATGACGAAAAGCTGATGATCGCTTCATTAATGGGTGGATTGAGTTTAACCTATTCGGAGGTTGGTGTATGCCATGCCTTGTCGTACGGGCTATCAAAAATATTAGGCACCCGTCATTGCTACGCAAACTGTATCGCGTTTAACCATCTTGAAGATTATTACCCCGAGGGAGTTAAGGAATTCAAACAAATGATCACGAAACATAAAATCACTTTGCCACAAAATTTATCGAAAGACTGGAGCGACAAACAAATAACAGAAATGGCGCACGTAGCGTACAATCTGCCGCACATGTGGAATCACGCTATTGGCACAGACTGGAAAGAAAAGATCACGATAGACCTGATAAAAGGTTTGTATAAACGATTATAGTATTTAAACTTCAGAAATGTAGTTCAAATTTCGTATTTTTAAAAAATGATCACATCTAAAAAACAGCTGTACGATTTTATTTTAGCCAACAGTTCAACCATTAAAAGCTATGGAGTGAGTAAGCTTGGTATTTTTGGTTCATTCAGACACGATAAGGCCGAATCGAAAAGTGATATTGATTTTTTAGTTGAATTCACTCCCGAAAAAAAAACATACCGCAACCTGTTTTATTTGTACGATTTTTTAACCTTGAAAACTGGCCGTAAAGTTGAACTTGTAACTCCCCAAGGACTGAGTAAATATATCGGCCCCTATATTTTAAAGGATGTAGAATATGTCACACTCTGATTTAGAATTGGTAAAACATATTTATGATGAGTGTGCTTACGTTTTATCTTCTACACAAAATATAACACTTGAAAAACTTACTGCTGACCCAACACTCAGGAGGGCAATTGAAAGAAGCCTCGAAATTATCGGAGAAGCTTGTAAAAAAGTTGATCCAGACTTCAAATCAAACTACCCCGAAGTAGCATGGAAAGAAATGGCCGGAACACGGGATGTAATTATCCATAATTATACGGGCGTTGATTATAGTATTGTTTGGCAAATATTTCAAGCTGAAATTCCGGAATTAGAATTTCAGTTAAAAAATATTCTAACCGAGAAAAAATAATAATTCGTTAAAAAAATCATGAGCAAAAAAACAATCAAAGTAGGCAACATAAACTGCGGAAGCAATGAGCTGTTTCTCATTTCAGGCCCTTGCGTGATCGAAGATGAATCCATCATGATGAAAACGGCCGAAAAACTGAAAGAAGTATCGGGGCGCCTTAAAATTAAGGTGATCTACAAGTCATCTTTCATGAAAGATAACCGCAGCAGTCTTAATTACTACAATGGACCAGGACTTGCAGCCGGTGTTAAAATACTTACCAAAGTTAAAGAGCAATTTGGTTTTCCTGTATTAACCGACATTCATTATCCCGACCAGGCAGCACCTGCCGCTGAAGTTTGCGATATATTGCAAATACCCGCCTACCTCTGTATGCAATCAACACTATTGGTAGCAGCAGCTAAAACAGGTAAGGTTGTAAATATAAAACACGGTCAATTCCTTGCCCCTGATAACATGAAACATCCATTGCAAAAATGTATCGATGCAGGGAACGATCAGGTAATTCTTACAGAACGCGGTTACACCTTTGGCTATAACGACCTGGTTGTTGACCCCCGCGCATTTTATCATTTGAATAACCTGGGTTACCCTGTTGTATTTGATGTTACGCATTGCATACGTAAATATGGCATACCAAGTGCTGACGTGAAAGGCGGAGCAAGAGAGTTTTTACCTGTTTTGTCCCGTGCAGGTATCGCCTCCGGTGTTGACGGCCTTTTTGTCGAAACTCACCCGGAACCCTCAAAAGCCTTATGCGACGCGGCAAGCCAGTTGTGTGTATATGACCTTGAAGAATTTTTAAAGCCATTGATAGAAATACATAACCTGGAAGTGAAGTACAGGAAATAAAATCATTACTTTTAAGACAAATTACAAATTATGGAATTATATCTTGATTCAGCTAACCTGAAAGAAATTGAAGAAGGTTTTAAATTGGGCTTCCTGAATGGCTTAACCACTACTCCCACCTTTATGCAGCGTGAAGGTGTCACTGACATCGACGGAACGATCGTTAAACTTTCCAAAATAGTTCCCGTTCTCCAGATCGAAGCACTGGGTAATACCGCTGAAGAAGTTTTAAAAGAGGCTGAACGCCAGTTAAAGCTGGGTCTTGACCCTAAGAAAACAGTATTCAAAATTCCGGTATCCCTTGAAGGTGTGCGCGCATGTAAAATGTTGCGCGACAAAGGCTATTTGGTGAATGTACATTTGGTTTACACTCTCCAACAAGCCTATATGGCCATGCAGGCCGGCGCAACTTATGTTTGTCCCTTAGTAGGGCGTTTGCAGGACCAGGGTCATGATGCACTTGCCCTTGTTGAACAATGCGTAAATGCTGTTGAATATTATGGTTATGACACAAAGATCATGTTTTCATCAGTGCGCACTACCGAACACGTGAGAAACGCCATTAACATTGGTGTACACACCATTACCGTTCCGCTTAAAATTTTAAAATCGCTGACCGATAATAATTTTACCCAACTCGGCACAGACCAATTTATTACAGATACCCGTTTAATGACCATACGTGTTCGCGAAGCCATTAATGGGGTTAATCCTGTTGTTGCTGCTGACACCAGGCTTACTGACGCGATCATAAAAATGACTGAGTACGGCTTTGGCGCTGTAACTGTAACAAATCCTGATGGTTCTGTAAAAGGAGTATTTACAGATGGTGATCTGCGCAGACTGCTTTCTAAAGATCGTGATATGCTAAGTAAGAAAATGAGTGATCTGACTTATAAAAGTCCCATTTCCATTGATTCCGAAGTTTTACTCAATGAGGCGGCGGCTATTTTCAAAAAAACAAGTGTTGATACCATACTTGTTACAAATGGCGGAAAGCCTGTTGGCATGTTGGATATACAGGATCTGAAAGGTTAATATCTCATCAACCGCTCATGGATATCATAAAACAAACAGTTGAAACCTTTACCAAGGCAGGAGGCCAGTTTATTGGCATTGCTGAGTCTTTAGCCTACTCTATCAAAGGGGTTAAGGCTTTTATTTTCGATTGGGATGGAGTTTTTAATGACGGACAAAAAAACGAAAATGGCACAAGTAATTTCAACGAAATTGACTCTATGGGCATTAATATGCTCCGTTTTGGCTATTGGTTAAATTATAAGAGAATGCCATTGACAGCTGTAATGTCAGGCGAACACAACAGCACCTCCTTTTACTGGACAAAACGCGAACATTTTACAGCATGTTACTACAAGATCTCAAAAAAAGTTGAAGCACTTGAACATTTTTGCGCACTACATAAAATAAAACCGTCCGAGGTGGCGTATATATTTGATGATGTATTGGATATTTCAATTGCAAAACTTGTTGGCATCCGGATATTTATCAGTCATAAAGGCAGTCCCTTATTTTATAATTATGTAGTTAAAAATAAATTTGCCGATTATATTGCAGCTAACAAACCCGGCGAATATGCCTTGCGCGAAATATGTGAAATGATCATGAACTTACAGGATATTCACGACAAAGCCATTACCGAACGGGTGAACTTTTCGCCCAACTACAAAACCTATATTGAAACGCGTAACAGTATACCAACAAATTTTTACACGAAACAGAATGAAGGTATAGTGGAGCTTAATCCGAATTCCTGAAATTTAATGACACACCCCCGCAACACACAAGCTGTCCACCCCCTCTCTCAAGCCCACAATCATTCACACAGAGGGGAGTTTAAATCCCAAACCCTTAATCATAAATGATCCTCGGAATTATCCCCGCCCGTTACGCTTCCACACGTTTTCCCGGCAAACCTTTAATTGACATACAGGGCAAAAGCATGATACAACGTGTGTACGGACAGGCCATGAAAGCCAAAAGCCTTAAAAAAGTTATAGTGGCTACCGATGATGAACGAATTGCGCACCATGTAAAAAGATTCGGAGGAGAATATGTAATGACCCGTCCCGATCATGTAACCGGCACCGACCGCTGTTTTGAAGCATTACAGAATTCAGGAGGCAATTATAAATATGTTATTAATATACAGGGTGATGAACCATTTATTGATCCCTCACAAATTAACCTTCTGGCCGATACATTAACAGACGGGAATACCGAATTAGCCACACTAGTTATCCCAGTTGATTCGCACGAGCTGTTATTTAACGAAGGAGAAGTGAAAGTTACAGTGAATAACAAAATGGAAGCTCTTTACTTCAGCCGCTCTGTTATCCCTCATATTAAAAATGTTGACCCAAAAGAATGGCACCAGCACTTTAACTATTACCGCCACGTTGGCATGTACGCCTACCGCAGTGATCTTCTGGAAGAACTCACCAACCTAAAACCTTCCGCTCTTGAAAAAGCTGAATCGCTTGAACAACTGCGCTGGCTTGAAAATGGGTTTAAAATAAAAGTTGCGGTTACCACACATGATAGCCATTGTATTGACACGCCGGAGGATGTGGGTAGGGTGTTGAGGATGATGGGAGGGAAATAGTTGTTGGTTTTTACTTTTGTTAGAATCCCCTAATTAGTGTCCAAAATCATTTTGATATTATAAATATATGTAATAACTTTGTAATTACATATAAATAATTAATTATGGATATATCTGTAATAGCTATTGGTAACTCAAAAGGGATTCGGCTTTCTAAAACTTTACTTGAAAAATACAATATTAAAGATACCGTTGAACTGATTCTTGAAAAGGGCTATATGATTTTAAAACCAAAAACGTCATCAAGAAAAGGTTGGGAAAAATCATTTAAAAAAATGCACGAAAACGGCGATGACAAATCCTTAATGTCCGATGTTTTTGAAGATGAAAATTTTGAAGAATGGAGTTAAAACAATATCAAATTGTTTTGGTCAATCTCGATCCGACAATTGGCAGCGAAATGAAGAAAACCCGCCCTTGCGTAATTATTTCACCCAACGAAATGAATAAATATTTGCAAACAATTGTAATTGCTCCAATGACAAGCAATTCCAAACATTACCCGACACGAGTTGAAGTGAAACATAATAAAACAAAAGGTTGGGTAGTTCTTGATCAGATCAGAACCATAGACAGAAAACGAATAATAAAAATTTTAGATTCATTAACTGAAAAAGAAATTTATCATATAAAGGCTATCATCAGGGAAACTTATGTAGATATTGATTAAATGTATGGATTTTCACTTCCTGAGCTTCCCAGTCATCTCAAACACATGCTTTAATATCTCCTTGTCAACCTCGGTAAACTCAAGCCCCCTGCGCTGCATAACCAATTTAGCAACCTCAAAAGCATCGGTTAATTTATAAGTAATAAAGCCCTGTGCCCCGCCCCATGAAAAATCGGGAATGAAATTGCGGGGGAAACCGGCACCAAAAATATTCGCGTTAACACCCACAACAGTTCCTGTATTGAACATGGTATTAATGCCGCATTTGCTGTGATCACCCATTATTAAGCCGCAAAAGGTAAGTCCGGTATTAGCGAAACGCTCAGTGGTATAGTTCCACAATTTAACTTCGGCGTAATTATTTTTAAGATTGGAGTTATTGCTGTCGGCACCAATATTGCACCACTCCCCTATTACAGAATTTCCTAAAAAACCATCGTGGGCTTTATTGCTGTATCCGAATATTACGGAATTATTAACTTCTCCACCCACCTTTGAGTGCGGTCCTATTGTTGTTGGCCCGTATATTTTAGCACCCAGTTTTAATGCCGAGTGCTCACACAAAGCGAATGGCCCGCGTACTATGGAACCTTCCATTATCTCGGCATCTTTGCCAATGTATATCGGACCAGTAGAAGCATTCAAAATTGCGCATTCAACTTTAGCCCCTTCTTCAACAAAAATATGCTCTACTCCTATTAACTGGGTTGTTTTACTTAATGCAGCCGAGTTGCGACCCCTGGTTATTAATTCAAAATCATCCGTTATCGTTTTGCCGTTATGTGAAAATATATCCCATGGGTTATTGATCTTCAGAGCCCCGGCATGACTTTTAAATTTCTTGATAGATGATCCGAAACGTTCATCGATCGTTAATGAAATCGTTTTATCATTTCCTGAATTCAAAGCTATCAGCACATCTCCTGCAAACAATGCCTGACCTTGCTCTAAAACGTTTATCTCTTCAAGCAACCTGGCATTCGGGCAAACAGAACCGTTGATCCATACATTATCCGTATCAATTGTATACTCAACAGGATATTTTGCCGAAAGATACTCCTGGGTTTTTGAAGATGTTTTAGCATTAAGCCACTTTTCCCACTTTTCACGGATAGTTAATATACCAATACGTATATCAGCCACAGGTCGTGTAAACGTTAATGGAAGCAAATTATCACGTGAGGAATCGTCGAAGAGGATGTAGTTCATATCTTTTATTCTTCTAAGCCTTTTTATTTATCATATCCAAATAAATATCCACCTGTCGCAGAAAATATTTAAATGTTTTATCTTTTTCAAAATCGATCAGCAGGTCGTATATATTTTTATTCTCCTCGCTGAATTTACCCACTTTAAAATGGGCCCTTGAAAGGGTCGACACATACTTTAATGGAAAATGATCATCAATATTGAGATCTATCAGCACATCAAACTCCTCTTCAGCAAAAACGGGTAAAAAAATTCCTGCAGGTTTGAGGTACCAGGTCAGTTCCTTTATGGAAAAAAATTCATACTCCAGTTTTGAATAGGTAAAATCGGGCGGGTAAAGTGTATCGAAATATCCGATAATGCGCACCTTTTTTTTCATTTCCTTCAGATAAACCGCATATTTTTTAACTAACTCAACATCTTCGAGCTTGCTTGCTTCAAAAACTATTGCAAATGTTTTAGCTTCAGCCATATTAAAAGCCGCCTTGCTTCGCTTAACCTGCGCAGCTTCGCCTTTCAATAAATAGTTACCAATGGCTTTTCGAATGTTTTTGAAGTACATGAACTAATATAAATTTTAACAGCCTTACCCTATCATTTTAGCAAAATCATCTTCACTGATAATTTTTACTCCCAACTTCTCCGCTTTCTTCAATTTTTCCGGTCCCATATTATCACCAGCCAGTAAGTAGCTGGTTTTGCCGGAAACAGAGCCAACATTCTTCCCGCCATTCTGTTCGATGATCCTTTTCAGGTCATCGCGCGAAAATTTAGAGAATACGCCCGAAATAACAAAGGTCAGATCCTTTAATTTATCACTGGTGGCAGCCAATTGCTCCTCGCTTAACTCAAATTTAAGCCCTTTATTTTTAAGACGTTCAATAATTTCAATGTTTCTCTTATCCCTGAAGTGAGCCACAATGCTTTTAGCTATCACTTCTCCTATGTCGCCCACTTCCAGCAGTTTCTCAACATCTGCTTCTATAAGAGCATCAATGTTCTTAAAATAATACGCCAGCTTTTTAGCTGTAGTTTCTCCTACATGCCGCAGACCCAATGCATACAGCACACGGTTAAACGGAACTTGCTTTGATTCTTCAATGCCCTTTATAAGATTGCCGGCCGACCTTTCAGCCATTCGTTCCAGCGGAAGCAAATCTTCTTTTTTCAAATCATAGATGTCGGCTATATTTTTTACAAGTCCCGAGGCAAACAACTGATCAATGGTCTCCGCTCCAAGCGAATCGATATTCATTGCTTTGCGACTCACAAAATGCTCCATCTTACCCTTGATCTGCGGCGGACAGCCATTTTCATTCGGACAATAGTGATTGGCTTCTTCCTCACCGCGCACAAGATGTGTTCCACATTCAGGGCAGCTCGTTACGTATTTCGTTTTATGTGAATGTTCAACCCGTTTGGACAGATCAACACCGATTATTTTCGGAATAATCTCTCCGCCTTTTTCAACGTAAACCGTATCACCTTCACGCACATCGAGCTTTTCAATAATATCGGCATTGTGCAGTGATGCACGTTTTACTGTAGTCCCTGCCAATAACACCGGTTTTAAATTAGCCACAGGAGTTATAGCCCCGGTTCGCCCCACCTGGTATGAAATAGACTCCAGCACAGTTGAAACGCGTTCGGCCTTGAACTTATACGAAATGGCCCAGCGGGGAGACTTAGCGGTGAAGCCAAGTACACGCTGCTGTTCCTGCGAATTCACTTTTATCACTACACCATCAATATCGAATTCGAGTTTATGCCTGTGCGTATTCCAATGATTGATGTATTTAAAAACCGCATCTATGTCAGCACACTTAACCATCTGCCCGGAAACACGGAAACCCCATTTCATGGTTTCCTTCATGTTTTCGAAATGTGATTTGTAAGGCAAGTGGTCGCCCAATAAATTATAAAAGAAACAATCCAGCTTCCTGCCGGCTACAACAGCTGAATCCTGCATTTTTAACGTGCCGGCAGCCGCATTTCGGGGATTGGCAAGCAAGGCATCCCCCACTTCTTCACGTTCTTTATTAATTGATTCAAACTCTTTAAGAGGCATGTAGATCTCGCCTCTGATCTCAAAGTCTTTTGGATAATCACTCCCACGTAATTTTAAGGGTATACTTCGGATAGTTTTAACATTAGTTGTTACATCATCGCCCTGCTCACCATCGCCGCGTGTTATGGCCTGTACCAGGCGTCCATCCTTATAAGTTAAACCAATGGCAACACCGTCAAACTTCAATTCACATACATATTCAAACTTTTCGACTATAACTTTTTTTATACGATCGTCAAAATCCCTTAGCTCCTCCTCCGAATACGTATTCCTCAACGACATCATCGGGTATTTGTGCTTTACCGACTTGAATTCTTTGGTAACCTGCCCTCCTACTCTTTGTGAAGGGGAATCGGGCTTTAAAAACCCGGGGTATTCCTTTTCAAGTTTAATAAGCTCTTCCAGCAACATATCAAAATCATAATCGCTTATGGTAGGTTGAGCCAATACATAATAACGATAGTTGTGCTCGTCCAGTTCTTTGGACAAGTGTTCAATGCGTGATTTTGCCTGATCTTTGGTCATATAGGGATGCCCGCCTGCGCTAAAGCTCCGGCAAACTAAACGAATTTACGAATTTGAAACTATCGAATAATAAGAAATTTTGCACAATTTAAGTAAACACTATTTCATTAAATTTACCTTGTGCGTACCTGAAAGTTCAGTGTTTCAAAAACCGCTACTGCGGCACTGCGCAAACCCTTACAGGACTAAACGCAAAAGACTTTCGTTAACATTATGCCCGATGAATAAATTAATTGATTTTGAGCCAAATTGACAAACTTCCACTATCAACAAATCCGGTTTTAAATCAAAAACATGAAAAACACACTATTACTATTCCTCCTGTTGTTCACAATTACCTCGATAGCTCAACCAACATACCCTGCTCCTAAAGGAGTATACTGTAGCTGCCCTCCAACAATATCAACAGTTGGACCAGGCTCGGTTGACCCTACAGTTGCGTCAAAAACTTTTGTGAAAGGTATTTTAGTGCGTATTGGATGGAAGGATATTGAACCAACGGACAATGTATATAATTGGACACTTCTTGATAATCAAATAACGGCAGCTCAATCTTATGGCAAAAAAATATCTTTAGCAATTGGTAGTGGACCTAACTGTCCAGGTTGGTTATATTCTTTAGGTACTCAATCGCTTTCATTCTCTGTTCCTTATAGTGCTACTATTGCAGTTCAATGGAACTCAACTTTTTTAAATAAATGGACGGAATTTGTCAGGGCTTTGGGAAATAAGTATAAAAATGACACAACAATCAGATTAGTTTACATCACTAATTCTACCGCTAACGGTTTCGAGATGCAACTTCCTTTTAACCCGACCCCATCATATACTTCCTTAGGCTATACGGACACAAAGGTTATAAATTCATGGAAACAAGTTATTGACACTTTTAAAGTAGCTTTTCCAAATCATTATCTTACCAATGATTTCCATCCGGTAAATGGCAGTAATGTCCCGGCGGATTCAATTTATGCATATGCAAAAAACAAAATTGGCAATCGTTATGGAGCTAATGCATGGTGGTGGACTCAAAATAATACTACTTATTATTCAGCCCAAAATAGCATATTGCTTAATTCCGCTAGTAATAATAATTTCACCGGTGTTCAAAGGGCACATAGTGGAGTGACTGATTCCGCTCAATTTGGTGCCGGAGGAATGCCGGCTGCTTTGCAATTAGCCATTACTAATGGTATATGTTACTGGGAAATTTGGAACCAGGATATTGTTAGTACAAAATTTACCTCCTTATTGACCAATTCAACAACATGTAACTCTCTTACAGGAATTGATGAGCCAAAAGCAACCCTCCAAAAGGAAATTTTATTATTTCCAAACCCCTCAATAAATAAATTACAGGTTATGCTGGCTGACAAAACAAATGCGCGATTTGAATTAAAAATATTCGATAATATAGGCAACATGATTCTATATCAAAACGAATTAAATAATTCAGAACCAATTTCTATTGACATTTCAAAATTTTCTGAAGGCATTTATTTCCTAAATCTTATCGTAGAGAGTAAGGAGCAATTTTACCGAAAATTTATTATTTCAAGATGAGTGAAAATACCTTGTGGCGGTTACAACCTATGATACCTTAAGGCCTACCCGGAAAGATGAGTGAAAAAATTACCCGCCTGAATTAAAAGCATTTATTGAAATGGGATTTAAGAGCTTTCCGAAATAAACACTTTCGTATGGGAGGTACAAAAAAATTAAAATCCAAATACAAAAATCTCTCTTTTAAACATCGTAAATCCTCTCTTTTGGAGAAGGATTTAAGATGAGATACTTCGTATATTAGCACCATGCAACGGCTTAGTTACTATTTCGCTCTACCCTTCATCTACCTCATTTCCCTTTGTCCCTTCTGGCTTTTATATGGTATTTCCGACTTAATGTTCATGTTACTGTATTACATGATCGGCTACCGCAAAAAAATTGTGTACCAAAACCTCCGCAATTCATTTCCCGAAAAGTCCGAAAAAGAAATAAACCGCATTAAACGGTCCTATTACCGGTATTTTTGCGATCTCACNGGTATTTTTGCGATCTCACCCTCGAAACATTCAAAACACTTACAATGAGCAGGGAAAAAGCCCTGAAACATTGCTGCATGACGCAAGATACAGTAGACCTTTTCAACAGCTATTACGAACAAAAAAAAAACACAATTATTGTGATGGGTCATTTAGGTAATTGGGAATGGGCCGGTAATGCATTCGCGTTACAGTGTAAACACCAGTTATATATAATTTATCACCCGCTTACCAACTCCTGGTTCAATAATCTCATGGTAAAGATCCGCACACGGTTTGGCAACAGGCTTATCCCGATGAAGGACACATTCAGGCAAATGACAAAAAATAAAAACATTCGTTCAGCAACCGCTTTCATTGCCGACCAAACTCCTCCGCCTGAAAACGCTTACTGGACAAAATTCATGAACCAGGACACTCCCGTATTTAAAGGAACCGAGCTCATGGCCGGACGGTTTAATTACCCTGTTATTTTCATTAATGTAATTCGTGTAAAACGGGGTTATTATAAAGTTCAGGCAGAAGATTATATTGAGCAGCCTGCTGATACACCCGAGGGCTATATTTCGGAATGGCATACAAAAACACTTGAAAAAGCCATTAAACAGCAGCCAGAAACATGGCTCTGGTCGCACCGGAGGTGGAAACATAAACGCGGTTGAATTGCAAACCAATCGCAAACATAAAAGTTATAAACGCTATCCACCAAAACACAAAGACATCACAGTCCGCAAAAAAATTTGGGTAAAATTTTGTGCTTTAGTCCTTTGGTGGCAAAAAACAGCATTCAACAGCTCTGACCCAAAAACAAAAAACCTTCCTGAAATCTTAATTTTTTTTTACCTTTGCACGCGATCATTAATAGTTATTTAACGTTTGAATGCTACAGGGGAAAGATTTAATAATAGCTACTAAACCGTTCGGTAAAGAAAAACGTTTTCTTAGCATATATTATACATATAGTTCAATGCTGCTGATGGTTGGATCGCTGATATCTGCCGCAATAGCTCCCTGGCTGATCGTACGGATACTTTCCAGTATTTTTGCAGGCTTTGTGTTCATTCGTGTTTTCGTAATTTACCACGACTATCAGCATAAAGCCATCCTCCAGAAGGATATATTCTCAAAATTCATTATGTATATATACGGACTCTATTCACTTGCCCCGGCAAGTATCTGGAAACGCTCTCACGATTACCATCACAAACACAACTCAAAGCTTTTTAGTGCAAGCATTGGCTCATACCCGATAATGACCAAACAAAAATTTTTAAACAGTTCTCCCAAAGAACGCAGAGAATATTTAATAAGCCGGCACCCGATAACCATAATGCTTGGTTTTTTCTCCATGTTCCTGATCGGAATGTGCTATAACTCCTTTACCAGCAACCCCCGCAAACATTTTGATTCACTTATCGCACTTGTATTGCATGTGGGTGTTGCAGTGTTACTTGTTATTTATTTGGGCTGGCTCACCTGGTTCCTCGTGTGGTTTTTACCTTTCCTCATCGCGCATGCCATTGGCGCCTATTTATTTTACGCGCAGCATAACTTTCCAAACGTTACATTCAGGGATAATACCGAATGGGCATATGAAACAGCTGCACTTGCTTCATCAAGTTTTATGAAAATGAACCGGTTCATGCGCTGGAGTACTGCCAACATTGGATTTCATCACGTACACCATTTAAATTCGCGCATACCTTTTTACCGTTTACCTGAAGCCATGGCAGAACTTCCGGAACTGCAGCATCCTAAAACAACCTCATTTAAGATAAGGGATATAGTTGCTTGTTTCAAACTCAAATTGTGGGATCCTGAAAAACAGCAAATGATCGGGCTGGATGGATTACAGATCGCCTGATCCTATCACATCTTTTCCGGCACTTGTATTCCCAGGAGGTTCATTGACGACCGGATCACTTCGGCAACTTTTCCGGAAAGAGCTAAACGGAAATTACGAAGGTCAGTATTCTCTTCCTTAAGAATAGTTATATCATGGTAAAACTGGTTGTACTCCTTTGACAACTCATACACATAATTGGCAATAATACCGGGGTTATATTCCTTACCGGCATCCTGCACAACCCCTGGAAAATCATAAATAATTTTTATTAAGTTCCTTTCTTTGTTGTCAATTTTGCCAACTCCCAACCCTGTGGTGAGCTTGGTCGAACCATCCCAACTTTTAACCTCCCCCCCCTTTCTTAACACCGACTGTATCCTTGCATACGTATATTGCACAAACGGCCCGGTATGCCCGTTAAAATCAATACTCTCTTTTGGATTAAAGAGCATTTTCTTTTTAGGATCAACTTTAAGTATGAAATATTTCAACGCGCCTAAACCAATTGTGTAATATAGCTTTTCTGCCTCCTCCTGTTCCTGCCCTGCTGTTTTACCCAGTTCCATTGTGGTTTCCCTGGCTGTATCGATCATCTCTTTTATAAGATCATCAGCATCAACAACCTTTCCTTCGCGTGATTTCATTTTACCCTCCGGCAACTCAACCATGCCGTATGACAGATGATAACAGCTTTCCGCCCACTTATACCCGAGTTTTTTGAGAACGATAAACAATACTTTAAAATGATAATCCTGCTCATTCCCCACAGTGTAGATCAACTTGCTTAGTTCCGGAAATTCTTTGAAACGCTCCACCGCAGTGCCTATGTCCTGGGTCATGTACACAGAAGTTCCGTCTGAACGCAATAATATCTTTTTATCCAAACCATCAGGGGTCAGATCAATAAACACAGAACCATCAGTATCTCGTTTAAAAACATTTTTCGACAAGCCCTCATCGATCATTTTTTTGCCCAGCAAATAGGTGTTCGATTCGTAATACATTTTATCAAAATCAACACCCAGCATATTATAGGTTTCATCAAACCCTTTGTAAACCCAGCTGTTCATCATCTTCCAAAGTCCGACCACTTCCGCATCTCCCGCTTCCCACTTACGCAGCATATCCTGTACCTCCAGCATGATAGGAGCCTTTTTCTCTGCGTCCTCTTCACTCATCCCCTCAACTTTAAACTTTGAACTTTGAACTTTGAACTCCTTATCAAACATTACATAATACTTACCAACCAAGTGATCTCCTTTGACACCGGTGGATTCAGGCGTTTCGCCATTTCCCCATTTTTTCCAGGCCAGCATCGACTTGCAGATATGAATACCACGGTCATTCACAAGGTTCACTTTGATCACTTTATTGCCATTGGCCTTCAATATCTCTGCAACCGAATACCCCAACAGATTGTTGCGGATATGCCCCAAATGAAGCGGTTTGTTGGTGTTGGGTGATGAATACTCCAGCATAACCGCTGGTGATGAATCAGTAACCGGAACAAAGGCATAGTCTGCGTTTCCTGCCACCTCTGTAAAATAATCCAGCCAATACTTCCCCGAAATAACGAGGTTCAGGAAACCCTTTACTACGTTAAAATGCTCCACTTCAGATGAGTTAGCCTGCAAGTATACCCCTATTTCTTTAGCAGTAACTTCGGGCGATTTTTTAGACATCTTCAAAAACGGAAATACTACAACAGTCAGGTCACCTTCAAATTCAGCATTGGTTTTTTGAAATACAATGGACTTTGCCTCAACTTTTGAATTATAAAGCGATTGGATAGCCTGGATTGTAAGGAAAGTAAGTTGTGGTTCTAAATTCATGCGACATCAACGAATAACGAATTTGTACGAATATACGAATTGTGAATCCACAGAAAAGTAAAATACAATTGCACAATTTTATTGTACGCGTACATTCGCAAATTCGTTTTTGATTCGTTATTCGTTGCTCTCTAAAAGTCGTTAGTGATCTGGTTCGTTGCCTTGTAAAGTATCTCAAAAGCATTCTCAGCCATGAGGTTCTCTCTGTCAAGTGTAGGGTTTATCTCCACCATTTCAAAGCAGCATATCTTGCGGCTGCGGAGCAGGTAATAGATCAGGTTGCCCGCTTCTTTCTCAGTAAGTCCGCTTGGAACAGGTGTTCCGGTTCCCTTGGATATACTCGAATCCATACTATCCACATCAAATGAAATATAGATAAGATCGCATTGTTCAAGGTAATTAAGGGATTCAAATGCAACACGCTCAACCGCTTTCCTCCTTATTTCAGCCAGGTTAATAACCCGTATCTTATTCTTCTTAATTATATGATCCTCCTGCGACTCCATGTCACGCAAGGCAATGAACACAATGTCAGAGTAATTGATCTTAGGCGATACTCCTCCTATGGTTTTAAGCTTTTTCCAGTATTCCACAGTCTCTTCATCCGGCTTATTCATGCCATTCTCCATGTTATCTTCCGCCAAAAGCGCGGCAAGTGTCATTCCATGAATGTTGCCGGACAAGGTAGTGTAAGGTGAATGAAGGTCAGCGTGGGCATCAATCCAGATCACACCGATTCGCTTTTGAGGGAATGCCATTTTAATGCCTGCTACAGTCCCTATGGCCGTGCTATGGTCGCCGGCCAGCACAATCGGGAAACAATCGGGATCGGAAAAACTTTTGACAACTTCTTTAGAAACCCGTTCGCATACCGTTAAAACACCTTTGATACGCTTGGCATATTCATGCACAATTGGCTCCATAAGTTGCTGATTTTCATTGGGAACCTCAACTGTCTTATGTTTCCTGAAATAAGAACTACCGAAGTCAAGGGCCGCTATTTTAATAGCGTCAACACCTAAACTGGCTCCTCTTGTACCTGCACCAATTTCGGACTTTACCTCTATCAGCTTTACCGTCTTCATTTTATTATACTTTTTTCAACAATTGCTTAAACTTATAAAGTAAGTTAGTTACTTTGTACAAAATTAATCGATCTAACTCACTTGCTTTAGACATTATGAAGAACAAATACAGTGATCTCATTCATCAAACCTTCAATTTTCCACAGGAAGGCTTCTCTGTAGTTGACAATCAACTTTTGTTCAATGATATTTCTATCATGGATATCATTAAACAATATGGCACGCCCCTTAAAATCACCTATCTGCCCAAGATAAGTTCACACATAGAAAAGGCCAAGCGACTGTTCAACGTTGCTATGGCCAAATCGGATTACAAAGGTAGTTATACTTACTGTTATTGTACAAAAAGTTCACATTTTTCTTTTATCCTTGAAGAGGTTCTTAAAAACGATGTGCACATTGAAACATCATCGGCATTCGACATCCCGATTGTCCGCGAAGCCTATAAAAGAGGGCAAATAACCAAAGATAAATTTATTGTGTGCAATGGCTACAAACGTGAAAACTATCAGCAATACATTACCGAACTTATTAATGAAGGATTTAATGTTATTCCGGTTTTGGATAATAAAAGTGAAATAGATTATTACAAAAAACATGTAAAACACAAAACCAAACTGGGCATACGGATCGCGGCTGAAGAAGAACCATCCTACCAGTTTTACACTTCCCGCTTAGGCATACGCTACAAAGAAATTGTCGATTATTATAAAGAGCATATAAAGGGCAATCCGAAATTTGAACTCAAAATGCTTCACTTCTTCATCAACACCGGTATTAAAGATTCTATTTACTATTGGACGGAGTTAGCCAAGTGCCTGAAGGTTTATGCGGACCTGAAGAAGATATGCCCCGAGTTGGACTCCCTGAATATTGGCGGAGGAATGCCCATACGCACTTCCCTTAACTTTGATTATGATTATGAATATATTATTGAAGAGATTATCTCGCAGATAAAAACCTATTGTAAACAATATAAAATAAAGGAACCGAATATTTTCACAGAGTTCGGGTCGTTTACTGTAGGCGAAAGCGGTGCGGCCATCTATTCGGTGCTTGATCAAAAAAATCAAAACGACCGTGAGAAATGGTACATGATCGACAGCTCATTTATAACTACTTTGCCGGACACATGGGGTATCAATCAACGCTTTGTACTGCTTGCCATTAACAAATGGGAGCGTGAATACCAGCGGGTGAATCTGGGAGGACTTACCTGCGACAGTATGGATTATTATAACACAGAGGCCCATGCAAACCAGGTATTTCTTCCGAAAATTGACGTGGATTCCGACGAACCACTATATGTGGGTTTCTTCCATACCGGTGCATACCAGGAATCGCTGGCAGGTTACGGAGGCATTCAGCATTGCCTGATACCGGCACCAAAACACGTGATTATTTCGAAAGACGAAAATGGCGAGATCTCGACCCGGCTCTTCGCAAAGGAACAAAGCTTTAAATCAATGCTCAAAACATTGGGTTATTGATAAAAGTATTATCTTTCAATTCAAAAATTAAGGAATCGGAATTTCAGGAATCAGGATTTTGTATTTAAACCCAGATAAAACTGAATTGCCGAATATTTTTCAAGTTCAAGTCTTTCTATTGACAAAACAGCGGCAAATACTATCATTGTCCTTGATCACATGCTTCGGCTTGTTGTGTAGCTGCAACCCATCCGCTAAAGGCACATCGGACGAAGGCCTTATTGAATACGAGGTTACACCTGTTGATCCGGGCAACGTATTGTCGGCGATGGCACCAAACTCAATGACACTGAAATTTAAAAACGACCTATGTGTTGCGGAAATGGAAACCGGCATGAGCGCTGTAGGAATAAAATTTATTTCGGACAATAAAAAAAATGTATTCACACAATTGGTGCGGATATTTGACCGGAGGTATACCTGCTCCGCCGACGCGGAAAACTTAACCGATATATTCAAAAATGTGCCTAAATACAGCGTAAAAAAAGTTGAAGAGTATAAAACAATAGCGGGTATAAAATGTCAGAAAGTTGAAATATTTGAAAAGGGAAAGAACAATCACTTATTTGATGTGTACTTCACCGACGTCTTTAAACTTAAGAAACCCAATTGGTGGAACGAATTTTCCGAGATCAACGGCATGTTAATGGAATACAGGATGAAACGCTTTAATCTTGAATTATCCTTTATTGCCAAAAAATTCGACCAAGTACATATTGACACAATCGAATTCAGCACAAAGGGCGACTACAAAAGAATATCGCAGGATGAACTGGATAGCTATTTTGATGAGTTGAAGTAAGCCAGCTATTTAATCTATATCCCACTTCTGAACCCAAATTAAGCTTAATTCACACAATTCTGCGTACAGATTAACACGTTGTTTCGCCACCCCATTAAAAAAAGAATTAAATTAAAAGAGAAATTATCAATATATTTGCCCTTTATTCTTCTTTACTATTAAATGTTGATCAATATATGAGGCGTTACTTACTTTATTCTGTCTGCCTGTTATTCATGCTGACTATAATGGCCTGTGGCAGGGGATCGAATGGAAAAGTTGTGTCAGAAGGAGTTATTGAGTTTGAGGCATCGGCAGTTGATCCCAATAATCCAATGGCCGACCTGGCACCCAACAAAATGGTAGTAAAATTCAAGGACCACAAATCAATAGCTGAAATGAGTGCGGGAATGGGACTCTTAACAATGTCGTTCGTATCAGATTATAATAACAAAACAGTTACCCAGCTGGTTAAACTCCTCAATAAAAAATATGCTTCGGTTTCCAACGCTGATGATGTTCAGAGAGAAATATCTAACTCCAAACTCCGGATCCAGAAAACAAATGAAACCAAATTGATCGCGGGATACAGGTGTAAGAAAGCAACCATAAGCTATGAAGACAACTCCCGTCCCCCGTTTGATGTATATTATACTGAAGAAATTGAACTGGAAAAACCCAACTGGGGCAATGAATACAACGAAATTGACGGGGTACTGATGGAATATCAATTAAAACGCTATAACCTTGAATTGCGATTCACAGCGCGCAGAGTGGCCAAATCGGCAGTTGAAGACAGTGATTTCGAAACTCCCGGCGATTATAAATTAATTTCCCAAAAAGAACTAGACGACTTATTTGTCGGCATGCAATAACCGCTCAGAACAACTTTTTATATTAACATAAGTCTTCCCTTCCATGAACAAATTATTTAAACTCGCACTCAGTTTTACCATCCTGTTTTTCACATCTCAAACGTATGCCCAAACAGGAGGTTTTGAAGGTACTGTGGAATATTCTATGGATATCGATATGAAAAACATGCCTCCCGAAGCAGCGGCCATGATGAAAAGCAGCTCCATGGTCACCAGGATCAAAAATGAACATTCCCGCACGGAAACAAAAACACCAATGTCGAGCACTATAAGTATCACCAATAATAAAGACCATACCGGCTTTACACTATTGGATATGATGGGCGCTAAATACATGATAAAGCTTAAACCCGAAGAAATAAAGAAAGATGAAACCCGGCCCGATGTTAAAGTAAAAGAGTTGACCGAAACAAAAACCATCGCCGGATATAAATGTAAAAAGGCAGAAATAACAGTCGCTGACCCTGAAACAAAAAGAGAATATACAACAACCGTTTTTTACACATCCGACATTCCTTACGATAAAGGCTATAACAACAACTTTAAAGGTTTAAAAGGCTTTCCGCTTGAATATTCCATTAGTCCTGATGCCGGTACACAAATGAAATTTACCGCAATAAGCATTACAAAAGAAAAACTGGATGACAATATCTTTACTGTTCCACCGGGATATAAAGAGACAACCACAGAAGATCTCCAGAAAGAAATGATGAAAAATTTTGGCGGAGGCGGACAATAAAACCATCGCCGTTTGACAAAAGGCCTTCTGAAAAACTCCAGGAGGCTTTTTTTATGGTCTTTTCCACAACACTAAGTGTATAAGTTTTTCGTTTAAGGCATAGATAACCTTTGCCATTAAATAACTTTGAATACCTGTAAACATGCCCTTTTTATGGCCGAACGTAAGCGAAACGAGCTAAAAAACACCATTAAAGAACCCGATACCGAGCTTGAAATTGTTGAAAGCAAGGAGGACAAGCCTGCTGAAGCTCTTTCGGAATGGTCTGTTTCGGAAAAAAAGGAAAAAACAGAGAAGGTGCCTAAAGCCGAAAAAAAGGAGCGCAAAGAGAAAAAAAAATCCAAAATTTCACTTATAGAAAAGATTACGAACGTATTTTCGTTTATTCACGATGAACGCTTCCATAAAATTTCCGGGTTAACTTTTTTGCTTTTCTCGGCTTACCTATTCATTGCTTTCACATCCTTCCTGTTCACCTGGCAAACTGATTATGATAAAGTAGTTGGCCCGCTGGGAACACTTTTTTCACCCGATGTCCGGGCCGACAACTGGCTCGGTAAAATCGGCGCGCTGACAGCGCATCTCTTTATTCATAAATGGTTCGGGGTAGCCTCCTATGCATTTGTATTGATAAGTTTAGTGTTAGGTGTTCGCATATTGTTTAAATTTTCATTGCTTCCTCCTGGTAAAACAGCCGGATATTCATTTTTTGCACTGGTATGGCTTTCTATAACACTCGGCTACATATTTACAAATAATTATTTTTATTTAGGCGGGGGCTTCGGCTATACTGTCGCGCAATCACTGAATGGAATGCTTGGCGCCATAGGAACAGGCTTTCTGCTTGGCTTTTCATTCCTGACTTTTATGGTATTGGCGTTCAATATATCATTCAACCTGTTTGCTAAAAACCCGGAAGAACAGATCATTGAAGCGGAATTAACTCCACAGCCGGTTCCGGATATTCAACAACCTATGGTAACTGAACCGGAAATAAAACCCGTTAATACTTTCAAAGAGAATATCGAGATCACTCCTGCTGGAACAATTGAAGAAGCGGATGACGCGGAAGAAGAACTTGAATTACTGGCTGAAGCCGAAGAAGGTGACGCAGGAGATATACAATTCACTGTCATCGAAAAAATTGAAGAAGAAGCTGAAGTAAATACTACAGGGGAGGCATTGCCCTTCGGAGAATATGATCCTACACTCGATCTGTCATCCTATCAAATGCCACATCTTGACCTTTTGGAACAATACTCCAATAAAGATGCAAGCGTTAATGCCGAAGAACTCAACACCAACAAGGACCGTATTGTAAGTACACTTAACAACTACGGCATCCAGATAGAAAAAATAAAAGCCACGATCGGCCCAACTGTTACTTTATATGAAATTATTCCTGCTGCAGGTGTGCGCATATCAAAAATAAAGAACCTCGAAGATGATATCGCATTAAGTCTCTCGGCCCTTGGCATACGTATAATAGCTCCGATACCGGGCAAAGGAACCATTGGCATTGAGGTACCCAACCTGAATCCAGAAATGGTTGCCATGCGTACCATACTCGCCTCAGATAAATTTCAGAACTCAAATATGGATCTGCCCATTGCCCTGGGTAAAACCATTTCAAATGAAACCTTCATTGCCGACCTTGCCAAAATGCCTCACCTGCTTATGGCCGGCGCTACAGGTCAGGGTAAATCGGTAGGACTGAATGCCATACTTGTATCACTGCTTTACAAAAAACATCCGTCGCAAATTAAGTTTGTACTTGTCGATCCGAAGAAAGTAGAGTTGACTTTATTCAATAAAATTGAGCGGCACTTCCTGGCCAAGCTGCCTGATACCGAAGAGGCTATTATTACCGATACCAAAAAAGTTGTGCACACACTCAATTCACTTTGTATTGAAATGGATCAGCGTTACGACCTGCTCAAAGAGGCCCAGGTGAGAAACCTGAAAGAGTATAACGCCAAATTCATTGCCCGCAAGCTTAATCCAAACAACGGACACAAATTTTTACCTTACATCGTTCTTGTAATTGATGAGTTTGCCGACCTCATTATGACAGCCGGAAAAGAAGTTGAAACACCTATCGCACGACTGGCTCAGCTTGCCCGTGCCATTGGTATCCACCTGATCATTGCAACACAACGACCATCCGTAAATATTATTACCGGAACTATAAAAGCCAATTTCCCCGCCCGTATTGCGTTCAGGGTAACATCAAAAATCGATTCACGCACCATTCTCGATTCGGGTGGTGCGGAACAGCTTATCGGTCGTGGAGATATGCTGCTTTCAACCGGAAGTGACCTGATACGATTACAGTGTGCTTTTGTTGATACCCCCGAGGTGGACAAAATAACTGACTTTATCGGATCGCAGCGCAGCTATCCCGAAGCCTTTAAATTACCTGAATACATTGACGAGAACGCCGAAAGCGGTTCGGGTGAACTGGATCCATCCGAACGTGATGCCATGTTCGCTGACGCAGCACGTATTGTTGTACAGCACCAGCAGGGTTCAGCCTCATTGTTGCAAAGACGTTTAAAACTTGGGTATAACCGCGCGGGACGAATAGTGGACCAGTTGGAGGCGGCAGGAATAATTGGCCAGTTTGAAGGAAGTAAGGCCAGAGAGGTGTTAATCAAGGACATGATGAGTTTGGAACAATTATTGAATAACTCCTCCAAAACCCCGGCAGAATAGTTTTTGGGCCGTAAATATTAAAGTTATGAATCGTTTATTCTTATTTGCGATAGCAACGGCATTTTGCACCGGTTCTGTCGCCCAAAACAAAGAAACCCAAGACCCAAAAGCCAAAGCTATTCTTGACGAGCTAAGCCTTAAAACACGGTCATACACCTCCATTAAGGCTGATTTCACAATGGTTATGCAGGGTAAAGATAAATCCAAGAAACCCGAAACACAAAAAGGGATCCTACAGTTGAAAGGTGACCGATATAAACTGGAGATTAAAGGACAAGAGATCATTTCCGACGGTAAAACATCCTGGACTTATTTAAAAGACAACAATGAGTTGCAGATAAACAATGTAGATCCCAACTCAAACGATGGTGTTACCCCAAGTAATATTTTTACAATTTATGAAAAGGGCTATAAGTACAAGTTTAACAGTGAAACGGCTACGACGCAAACCGTCGACCTGTTTCCGAACAACCCCGAGAAAAAGAAATTCCACACCATTAAGCTTATGATAAATAAGGCTCATAAGCAAATATCATCCTTTACTGTTTTTATGAAGGATGGAAATGTGTTTGATTATACTATTAATACATTTGTGACAAGCGCCGTCATACCTGACACTGTTTTTGTATTTGATGTAAAAGTACACCCGGGTATTGAAGTGATCGACCTGAGGGAGTGACTTATAGTTACTGGTTGCTAAATGTTTTTCATTGCATATGTTATTGTTTTTTTTGTAGTTTAGCAGCTGATATAAACAATCCATATGAAATAGCCATATACCTTTTGGCCTACCAACCGAAATGAATATGGCGTATTCCCTGTCTGCCGACAGGCAGGCATCTGACAAATGGTAACTTTAAAAATTACACACACATGAAATGGTCATGAGCTAGAATGAAGCACACCAACCGAGGATGAATATTTAACTTCGTGCAAAACATGAAACGTAATGCAAGAAATAAAATTCAAACAGGTTGTAACAACCGG
>JACPDY010000061.1 GCA_016183775.1 Bacteroidota bacterium | reverse complement strand
GGGTTTGATATAGTTTTCTTTAAAATGAAAACGGCCGGTACAGGTGCAGCCGATCTTTTATATTCAAGTTATTTTGGCGGTAATGGCCAGGATTATAACGGGACTTATGATTGTGCCCCAATATGTGCCAATCCTGCCGGAGAAGTTTTCATTGCCTATACAACCCATTCCACTAATGTCCCAACTACGCCCGGAGTATATATTCCGAATAACGGAAGCGCATCCGATCAACCTGTAATATTTAAAATGAAGTCAACGCTTCCAACATTGAACTATACATTTGCTATCGGAACGTGTAATAACACGGTAAACTTTACCGGCACTGCCAGCGGAACCTGTATATGGCAGCAAACCTGGTCACCCAATTACTGGTTATGGGATTTTGGTGATGGCCAAACATCCAATCTGCAAAACCCCACTCATGTGTACGGAGCCCCGGGAACTTATAATGTAAAATTGATTGTGGGTTGTCCGAAAGATTCTATCACCAAAACAGTTGTGATCAACCCAACTGTTGCGGTCAGCACTACTTTTGTAAACAGCAGCTGCGGTTCAGCTAATGGCACTGGAACAGCAACACCGGCCGGAGGTACATTGCCCTATACATACAGCTGGAGCAACGGTCAAACAAATGCTACTGCCACCGGACTTGGTGCAGGAATATTTACCGTAATTGTAAGAGATGCGAATGGATGTATAGGGCAAAAAACAATAACGATAAACACCAGCGGAACTCTATCGGCCGCTATTACTCCTTTCAATGGAACCTGTACAGTGCAGGGAAGTGTCACATCAACACCTTCAGGGGGAACTCCTGGCTATACCTATTCCTGGAGCAACGGGCAAACCACTCAAACTGCCACAAATCTGAGTGCCGGAACATATACAGTGAAAGTAACCGATGCTGCCGGTTGTACGCTTACGCAATCCGTGACCATTACACAGCCTCCTTCTATTGTACCTGTTATTACCGCGGGTAAACAGGGAACCTGTGGTTTAAATAACGGAAATTCAACTGTAACCACAACCGGCGGAACATCACCCTACACTTATAACTGGAGTAACGGACAAACAACACAAACTGCTACAGGACTCGCTGCAGGCAACTATACGGTGACAGTTCGGGATGCTAATGGTTGCAGCTCAACGCAAAAGGCTGTTGTCACCATCATACCCCCTTCAAGTTTTTCAGTGACAGTGACCAATGGAACTTGCGGTAATGGAGGAAGTGCAAATGCTGTTGTTTCAGGAGGAACTCTTCCCTACACTTATTCCTGGAGCGGTTCCGCTCAGACAGTCAATCCCGCAACAGGCATATCAGCCGGAAATTATACTGCGATGGTAACAGATGGAAGCGGTTGCACATCTACTAAAACTTTTTCAATAACTGATACTCCTAATTCCAATGTGGCCACATTTACAATTTCTCCCGGCGCGACAGTATGTGTGGGAGCCGGCGTTAATTTTACCAATACCGGTACTCCTCCCGGTACAGGGGTAACATACAACTGGGTCATATCACCAATAAGCCCTGCCAATGTGAGCGGCACAACCACAGATTTTTCATACACTTTTCTATCAACAGGAAGTTATACTATAAGCCATACGGTTACTTCCGGCGGATGTTCAAAAAATGTGACATCTACCATAACAGTAATAACCTGTAGCGGCGGTCCTACGGCCACAGCTACAGGCAGTTTGGTATGTCCTGGCACATGTGCCACAGTAACTTCAAGCGCAGCTGGAGGTAATGCACCATATACTTATTCCTGGAATAATGGTGCAACAACACAGAACATAACTCCCTGTCCTGTATCAACTACAACTTACACTGTAACAATAAGGGATTCGGGCGGTAATACCTCAACTTCAACAGCAGTTGTAACAGTCAATCCGGCGGTTACTGTAAATGTCACACCAACTAATGCCGTTTGTAATGGAGGAAGCGGATCGGCATCGGCAACAGGCCTCAGTGGTACAACACCATATACCTATACTTGGGGTGGCGGAATTTCAGGTTCAACAATTTCGGGTTTATCATCGGGAACATATACTGTAACAATCACTGATAATAAGGGCTGTACAGCCACTAACACAACCAGTATTGTATCACCTTCGCCCTTGACCGGGCAGTTTACTAAAGGAGCAGCAGCATGTGCAGGTTGCGGCTGCAAAGAATGGATAATGGTAAATGCTGTGGGAGGAACAAGTCCATACAGTTACACATGGCCGGATGGGTATACAAACAGGTATAAGAATCATATTTGTCCGGGTGCATACACCATAAATGTTACCGATAAAAACGGGTGTGCGATTAATGTCAGCCTCACGACACCTTGATTTTCAATAAAATGCACTCTCATTATACTTCTTGCACAGCTGTTCAGTGTTCCCTGAAGAGTTGATCAAGATATGTGAGCTGAGTGATCTGAAAACACCTTACTTGGCCGGTACCAATCAGCCTTTTTTCTAAAAAATAATTATAAACGACCTTTTGTTTATAATTATTTTTCTTACCTTTGCCGTCCCCCTAAAAATAGGGTGGACTATTTTTTTGTTTTAACTATAGTAAAATATTAGTTTTTTATAAAAAATTAAACATGCCAACAATTCAACAATTAGTGCGTAAAGGGCGTTTTAAAGCACCTAACAGAAGTAAATCAGCGGCGCTAAACTCCGCTCCTCAAAAGCGTGGTGTTTGTACACGTGTGTACACAACCACTCCTAAAAAGCCAAATTCCGCTATGCGTAAAGTGGCCAAGGTAAGGCTTACAAATAAGGTGGAGGTTATTGCTTACATACCTGGAGAAGGTCACAATCTTCAGGAGCACTCAATTGTATTGATTCGTGGCGGCAGGGTAAAAGATCTTCCCGGAGTACGTTATCATATTGTTCGTGGAGCGCTTGATACCGCAGGTGTTGAAGGTCGTAACCAAAGACGTTCAAAATACGGAACAAAGAAACCTAAGGCTGGCGCAAAAGGTGCAGCGCCGGCAGCTAAATAATCCGGATAAAAAAGTTAATAATAAGTAATTCGCATATATAATGAGAAAGACGAAAGCCAAAAAAAGACAAGTGTTACCTGATCCGAAATATAAAGATATTTTGGTAACACGCTTCGTGAACAACATGATGTACAGTGGTAAAAAGGAAACCGCTTACGGTATTTTTTACAATGCACTGGATATGGTTAAAGAAAAAACCCAACTGGATGGTTTGGAAACATGGAAAAAGGCGTTGACAAACGTTACTCCTTCTGTAGAGGTTCGCAGCCGCAGGGTTGGCGGTGCTACGTTTCAGATCCCAACTGAGATTCGTCCTGAAAGACGATTATCAATGGCAATGAAGTGGTTGATCGATTATTCGCGTAAGCGTAACGAAAAATCCATGGAAAATAAATTAGCGGGCGAAATTATTTCTGCCGCTAAAGAAGAGGGTGCTGCATTCAAGAAAAAGGAAGATGTGCACAAAATGGCAGAAGCTAATAAAGCGTTCTCCCATTTCAGGTTTTAATAAAAAAAATAGGAGTTGATAGTTGAAACTGACAACTAACAACCAACAACAAATAAAGTATGAGCGATTTAAGATATACAAGGAATATTGGGATTGCTGCTCACATTGACGCAGGTAAAACCACCTGTACAGAGCGTATCCTGTATTACACCGGTGTTAACCATAAGATCGGTGAAGTGCACGATGGAGCTGCAACAATGGACTGGATGGTTCAGGAGCAGGAGCGCGGTATTACGATTACATCAGCCGCAACTACATGTTTCTGGAATTATCGCAATAACAAATACAAAGTAAATATTATTGACACTCCCGGTCACGTTGATTTTACAGTTGAAGTGAACCGGTCTTTACGTATTCTTGATGGTCTTGTGTTTTTGTTCTCTGCAGTTGATGGTGTTGAGCCTCAGTCAGAGACGAACTGGCGCCTGGCCAATAACTACAATGTTACACGGATAGGTTTCGTTAATAAAATGGACCGTTCCGGTGCTGATTTCCTGAGTGTAGTGAAGCAGGTTAAAGATGTGTTGGGAGGAAATCCTATTCCTCTGCAATTACCGATCGGTGCCGAGGAAAATTTTCAGGGTGTTGTTGATCTGATCAATAACCGCGGTATTGTCTGGAATGAACATGATAAAGGAATGACGTATAATGTTGTTCCTATTCCTGCTGATATGGTGGATGATGTGAAAGAGTGGAGAGCAAAATTATTGGAATCAATTGCTGAGTTTGACGACAAGTTAATGGAGAAATTCTTTGAGGATCCCAATTCCATTAGTGAGGCCGAGATCCTTGCAGCTCTTCGTCAGGCTTGTATTGCAAATAAAGTAGTTCCTATGGTATGTGGTTCTGCTTTCAAAAATAAAGGTGTTCAAACCATGCTGGATTATGTGATGGAATTGATGCCAAGTCCAATGGATAAGGAAAATACCATTGGAACTAATCCTGAAACAGGTGAAGAAGTAAAACGTAAGCCTGATGTGAAAGAACCATTTACCGCCCTTGCATTTAAAATAGCGACCGACCCTTTTGTTGGTCGTTTGTGTTTCTTTAGAGTATACGCAGGCCGACTGGATGCCGGTTCCTATGTATTGAATACACGCAGCGGAAATAAAGAGCGTATATCACGTATCTTCCAGATGCATGCAAATAAGCAAAATGCTATTGATTTTATTGAGGCGGGAGATATTGGCGCTGCTGTTGGATTTAAAGATATAAAAACCGGAGATACTCTTTGTGACGAGAAACATCCAATTGTTCTTGAAGCAATGAATTTCCCTGAACCGGTTATCAGCATTGCTATTGAGCCTAAAACCCAGGCTGACCTGGATAAGCTTGGTACTTCGTTGAATAAATTGGCTGAAGAGGATCCTACGTTCCGAATCAGAACAGATGAAGATTCCGGACAAACTATTATCAGTGGTATGGGTGAGCTTCACTTGGATATTATCATGGACCGTTTAAGGAGAGAATTTAAGGTCGAAGTAAATCAGGGTCCTCCGCAGGTGGCTTATAAAGAAGCGCTCAATGCGACTGTTGAACACCGTGAAGTATATAAGAAACAAACCGGTGGGCGTGGTAAGTTTGCCGATATTCGTTTCTCAGTTGGTCCTGTTGATGCTGATTGGGATGTTGTTAAAGATCCATTGCAATTTATTAATGAAATTAAAGGCGGTAATATTCCGCGCGAATTCATACCCGCTGTTGAAAAAGGTTTCCGTGCGTCCATGGTAAATGGTGTATTAGCCGGCTATCCTGTTAACAGTATGAAAATAGTATTGACGGATGGTTCTTATCACGATGTTGACTCTGATGCATTATCATTTGAAATATGTGCACGTACTGCTTTCCGCGAATCATTGCCAAAAGCAAAACCTGTTCTTCTTGAGCCGGTCATGAAGGTGGAGGTTATTACACCTGAGCAAAACATGGGTGATGTTGTTGGTGATCTGAATAAACGCAGAGGTCAGATTGAAGGCATGGATTCAAAAGGAGTATCACAGGTGATAAAAGCAAAGGTGCCGCTTTCCGAAATGTTTGGTTATGTAACGCAATTGCGTACCATTACTTCAGGTCGCGCTACATCTACAATGGAGCTTTCTCATTATGCTGAAACTCCGCGTGGATTGTCCGATGAAATAATCGCAAAGGCAAAAGGTAAAAAAGCAGAAAAAGTATAATATAAACCGTTCTTTATAATTCAATTAGCTATGAGCCAAAAAATAAGGATTAAACTGAAGTCGTACGATTACAACTTGGTTGATAAATCGGCAGAGAAGATTGTGAAGACTGTAAAAGCTACAGGTGCTGTTGTTAGTGGACCAATTCCACTTCCAACACATACACGTATTTACACAGTGCTTAAATCACCGCACGTAAATAAAAAGGCACGTGATCAATTTCAATTACGTTCGTATAAAAGGCTGATGGACATTTATAGTTCAACTTCTAAAACCGTTGATGCACTCATGAAATTAGAGTTGCCGAGCGGAGTTGAAGTTGAGATCAAGGTGTAGTTTGCTTTATGCAACGCTGAGCAAAGTCGAAGCGTCTTATTTTTAAAAATAAAATCAACAAATAATAAATAAACATGTCTGGACTAATAGGTAAAAAAATCGGAATGACTAGTGTCTTCAGTGCCTCTGGAAAATATATCCCATGCACAATTATAGAAGCCGGTCCTTGTGTTGTTACGCAAGTAAAAACCTTGGAGAAAGACGGGTATGAAGCTGTACAGCTTGCTTTCGACGAAAAGAAAGAAAAGCATACATCTTCTGCTATGAAAGGTCACTTCACAAAAGCGGCCACAACTCCAAAACGTAAACTGGTTGAGTTCGCTGAGTTTCCCAGCGCTTTAAACCTGGGAGATAAAGTAACGGTTGAGCTGTTTGCTGAAGGTGAATTCGTTGATGTGATCGGTACTTCAAAAGGTAAAGGTTTTCAGGGAGTTGTAAAACGCCATGGCTTTAGCGGTGTTGGTGGTCAAACACACGGTCAGCACGATCGTGCCCGCGCACCCGGATCATTAGGTAACTCATCAACAGGAGCCCGGGTTATTAAAGGTATGCGTATGGCTGGTCGTACCGGCGGCAACCGTAACAAAGCAAACAACCTTGAAGTTGTAAAAATATTTGCCGATAAGAACCTGCTCGTTGTAAAAGGTTCTATTCCCGGTTCAAGCGGCTCTTACGTTTACATCGAAAAATAAACATCAAACAGAATATTGATCTGAACTAAAATGGAAATCACAATTGTAAATATAAGTGGCAAAAAAACCTCGAAAAAGGTTGCTTTGAACAAAGATATATTTGGCATTGAGCCTAATGACCATGCCATCTATCTTGATTGCAAGCAGCACATGGCCAATCAGCGCCAGGGTACCCATAAATCAAAAGAAAGAGCCGAAATTCACCGCACTACAAAAAAGCTTAAAAGGCAAAAGGGTACAGGTGGAGCACGTGCAGGCAGTATGAAATCCCCCATTTTTATTGGAGGTGGACGTGTTTTTGGCCCGAAACCACGTGACTATTCCTTCAAATTGAATAAAAAGGTAAAGCAGTTGGCTCGTAAGTCAGCTCTTACATACAAAGCGAAAGAGGAAGGTATTGTAGTGTTGGAAGACTTTAATTTCGAGGCTCCTAAGACCAAGAACTACTTAGATCTGTTGAAGAATCTGAATTTGGCAGATAAAAAAACAATATTAGTCTTGGCAGAGTCCAATAAAAATGTATATTTGTCGGCCCGAAATTTAGGTAAAACGCTTGTTACCACAGCTTCGGAACTCACTACCTACGATGTTTTGAATGCGAATAATGTGTTGTTGACTGAAGGTTCGGTGAAAGAAATTGAAAAAGTATTAAATAACTGATTAAGATGAGCACAATTATAAGACCGATAATTACCGAAAAGATGACTGCCGCAGGCGAGAAATTAAATCGCTATGGTTTTATTGTTGATACTAATGCCAATAAGATCGATATCAAAAAGGCCGTGGAAAAAATGTATGGAGTATCTGTTGAATCAATTAATACCCAGAACTACATCGGTAAGATAAAGACCCGCAATACCACCCGTGGCGTTGCGATCGGGCGTTTGAATAAAGCAAAAAAAGCAATTGTGACACTTAAAAAAGGTGAAACAATTGATTTTTATAGCAGCATATAATAAATAGAGTACTAACTGACCTGTTGATAAACTTGAGCAACTAGAGCAGGTCGCAAATTGTTAAATAATGGCTCTTAAGAAATTCAGACCGTTGACCCCTGGTCAACGATTCAAAATTGTTGTCGACAATAACGACATCACTGCAGACAGACCCGAAAAGAGTCTCGTATCTCCTTATAAGAAATCCGGCGGACGTAATAATATGGGTAAAATGACCATGCGCTATTTAGGCGGAGGTCATAAACGTCAGTATCGTGCAGTGGATTTTAAACGCGACAAGCAGGATATTCCTGCTTTGGTGAAGACTATCGAGTACGATCCGAATCGTAGTGCGCGTATCGCTTTGGTTAATTATGCCGATGGCGAAAAGCGTTACATCATTGCACCGAACGGTTTACAGGTTGGGCAAAAAGTTGTATCAGGAAAAAATGCGACACCTGAAGTGGGTAATGCGATGTTCCTCAATGACATTCCATTAGGTACAATTATTCATAACATTGAGTTGCGCCCCGGACAAGGTGGTGCAATGGCCCGTTCTGCAGGTTCATACGCGCAGCTTTCAGCACGTGATGGTAAGTTTGCTACTGTGCAGCTCCCTTCAGGCGAAACACGTATGATCCTTGTTACTTGCCTGGCTACGATCGGTTCTGTATCTAACGCTGATCATAACCTGGAAAGCCATGGTAAAGCAGGCCGCGTGCGTTGGATGGGAAGACGTCCGCGTGTTCGTGGTGTTGCTATGAATCCGGTTGATCACCCGATGGGTGGTGGTGAAGGAAGAGCTTCGGGTGGTCACCCGCGCTCACGCAAGGGGCTTAAAGCCAAAGGATACAAAACAAGATATCCTAAAAAGGCATCGAATAAATATATCATAGAAAGAAGAAAAAAATAAATTAACAAAGGGAGTAAAGTCAGGCCATAAAAACCTGGAACCTGAAACCTGAAACTAAAAAAAATGGCACGTTCAGTAAAAAAAGGTCCTTTTATCGATTATAAATTGGAGAAAAAAATTACCGCTATGAATAAAGGCGGTAAAAAATCCGTGATCAAAACATGGGCACGTAGATCAACTATTTCTCCTGATTTTGTTGGTCACACCGTTGCTGTATATAACGGAAATAAATTCGTTCCCGTGTATGTTACCGAGAATATGGTGGGACATAAATTCGGTGAGTTTTCACCAACACGTACGTACAGAGGACATACAGGTAATAACAAAATGGATAAATCAGCGCCTGCGTCAGCGCCTTCAGCGGCACCTGCAGCGAAATCGGAATAATATAAAATTAGTTTGAAATGGGATCAAGAAAAAAAAACAGAGCTGATAAGAGAAAAGAAGACAGGAAGAATCAATACTTCGCTGTCCTCCGTAACTGTCCTACTTCTCCGCGCAAAATGAGAACTGTAGCAGACCTTATCCGTGGAAAGGAAGTTTACACTGCGCTGAATATTTTAAAATTCAACGCAAAGCATCCTTCAAATAAACTGGAAACGTTGTTAACTTCAGCTATTCATAATTATGAAGCTAAATCAGGTCAGCGTGCAGATGCAGGTAATTTATATGTTACCAATGTTTTTGTAGATGGTGCAATTACACTTAAGCGCATGTTGCCTGCTCCGCAGGGTCGCGCATACCGTATGAGAAAGCGTTCGAACCATGTAACATTATATGTGGGAACAATGGAAGAAGATCAGATGGACGAAGTTCTGGCAGAAGAAACTCAGGAAGAAACCGTAAAATAAGAAACAGAATATAATGGGACAAAAGACAAATCCAATAGGTTTTAGATTAGGAATCATCAAAGGATGGGATTCTAACTGGTATGGTGGAAGAGACTATTCAGATAAATTGGTTGAGGACGAAAAGATCCGTAACTACCTGAAAGCTCGTTTAGGAAAAGCAGGCATCTCTAAAATTGTAATAGAGCGCACGCTTAAACTTATTACCGTTACCATTCATACTGCTCGTCCCGGCATTATCATTGGTAAAGGTGGTAAAGAGGTTGATAAGCTGAAAGAGGAATTGAAAAAACTTACCAAGAAGGATATTCAGATAAATATATATGAAATTAAGCGTCCTGAATTGGATGCCCGTTTGGTTGCAGATAGTGTAGCCCGTCAGATCGAAGGACGTATCTCCTTCCGCAGAGCGGTAAAAATGTCAATTGCTTCAACCATGCGTATGGGCGCTGAAGGGATTAAGATCAGGTGCTCAGGCCGTTTAGCTGGCGCTGAAATTGCACGTGTTGAATCGTATAAAGAAGGAAGAACTCCTTTGCATACCCTTAGGGCTGATATTGATTATGCGGTTGCAGAAGCGCATACAACATACGGTCGTATTGGTATCAAAGTTTGGATATGTAAAGGCGAAGTTTACGGAAAACGCGATTTGTCGCCAAACTTTGGTGGAGCAAAAGAAAAGAAAACACCGCAAGGTGGTGCAGGTGGAGGAAATCCGCATAATCCTAAAGGCGGAAGCTTCGGAAAACCAAAAAGAGAAAAAAGAGACGATAAATAGAAAATGTGAATACGGAAATTAAGATGGCGGATTATAAAATTCCGGGTCCCAACTCCTAAATACTAAATCAAAGATGTTACAGCCAAAGAGAACGAAGTTCAGAAAGACGCAAAAAATGAAAATGAAAGGCGATGCCAAACGTGGTCATGAGCTTGCCTTTGGAACTTTCGGTATTAAAGCATTGCAAGGTACATGGGTAACTGCTCGTCAGATCGAAGCTGCGCGTGTTGCATTGACCCGCTTTTTGAAACGCGACGGACAGGTTTGGATCAACTTGTTTCCGGATAAACCGATCACACGTAAGCCTGCGGAGGTGCGTATGGGTAAAGGTAAAGGTGCTCCTGAATATTGGGTGTGTCCTGTTAAACCCGGTCGTATTCTTTTTGAAGTTGAAGGGGTCCCTATGGCTACTGCAAAAGAAGCATTGCGTTTAGCGTCACAAAAGCTTCCGATCACGGTGAAATTTATTGTGCGCAGGGATTATGTTGAAGAAAAAGCGGCTAATTAATCAGATTTTATAAACAATGAAACAGAGCGAAATAAAAGAATTGTCAACCAGCGATATCGCTGAAAAAATTGCTGAAGAGCAAACGACGTTGACTAAAATAAAAATGGGGCACAAGGTTTCTCCTATTGAGAATCCATTGAAGATTCGTATTGCAAGAAGGACAGTTGCCCGTTTAAAAACCGAGCTTAAACAAAGGCAATTAGCTGAAGCTAAAAAATAGTTTAAACACTAAGGAGTACATTAAAAATGGAAAAAGAAAAAAGAAATTTAAGAAAAGAAAAAGTAGGGACTGTTCTCAGCAACAAGATGACAAAGTCTATTGTTGTTGCTGTAGAGAGAAAAGTAAAGCACCCGAAATACCATAAGTTCGTTAACAGGACATCCACGTTTATGGCTCACGATGAAAAAAATGAATGTGGGATTGGTGATACAGTTCGTATTGAGGAAACCCGTCCGCTCAGCAAAAATAAATGCTGGCGCCTGGTTGAGATAGTTGAAAAAGCTAAATAAATAGGTAGTTAAGTTTAACGTATAATATTTTAAGAAATGATACAGCAGGAATCCAGGATGACAGTAGCCGACAACAGCGGTGCCAAAGAAGTTCTTTGCATACGTGTGTTGGGTGGAACAAAGAAGCACTACGCTTCAATCGGCGACAAAGTGGTTGTTACTGTGAAGCACGCGCTTCCTTCAGGTGGTATAAAAAAAGGCGCTGTTTCTAAAGCTGTTGTGGTGCGTACAAAAAAAGAGATCCGCAGGGCTGATGGTTCTTTCATTCGTTTTGATGATAATGCAGTTGTGTTATTGAATGCCCAGGATGAATTAAGGGGTACACGTATTTTCGGACCGGTTGCGCGCGAGTTAAGGGATAAACAATTCATGAAAATTATATCGTTGGCACCGGAAGTGCTGTAATTTATACAATAATTTAAAAAATGAGCAAGAAATTACATATCAAAAAAGGCGACCTGGTAAAGGTACTGGCAGGTAATGCCCGTGGTTCCGAAGGAAAGGTTTTAACAGTTGATGTTCAGAACAACAGGGCAATTGTTGAAGGTGTTAATAAAATATCTAAACATACCAAGCCTAACGCGAAAAGTCCGAATGGCGGTATCGTGGAACAGGAAGCTTCAGTGCATGTGTCAAACCTTATGTTGATCGAGCCTGCAAGCGGTACTCCTACACGTGTTGGTCGTAAGCTTGATGAAGAAACAAATAAATTAGTGCGTATATCAAAAAAATCAGGGGAGGTAATTAAATAATGGCAACAGCAAAATATTCACCAAGGTTAAAGGAAAAGTACAGGAAAGAAGTTGTTCCGGCTCTTCAGAAGAAGTTTAACTTTTCATCTCCGATGCAGGTTCCGAAGCTGCTTAAGATCTGTGTTAACCAGGGCGTAGGCGAAGCGGTAGCTGATAAAAAACTTATTGAAGGAGCTATTAAGGAAATGACCATGATAACCGGTCAGAAAGCGGTAGCTACCTATTCGAAGAAAGATATCGCGAACTTTAAACTTCGTAAAGGTGTTCCCATTGGTGTTCGCGTAACATTACGCGGCAATATGATGTATGAATTCCTGGATCGTTTGATCTCCGCGTCACTGCCCCGTATACGTGACTTCAAAGGCATCAACGATAAAAGTTTTGATGGGCACGGCAACTACACACTAGGTGTTACTGAGCAGATCATTTTTCCTGAGATCGATATCGATAAAGTAAATAAAATTGCAGGTATGGATATCACATTTGTTACTTCAACAGAGGATGACAATGAAGCGCTGGCACTTTTATCCGAATATGGTTTACCATTTAAAAATCAAAATAAAAAATAAGACATGGCAAAAGAATCAATGAAGGCCCGTGAGGTCAAGAGAGCACGAATGATAAAAAGATACGCTGCTAAACGCGCTGAATTAAAAGCGGCTCTGTTAGCAGGCGATCCTGATGCTTCGGCGAAACTTCAAAAACTTCCCCGTAATTCATCACCCATTCGTACACGTAACCGTTGTAAATTAACGGGTCGTCCTCGTGGTTATATCCGTCAATTCGGTGTTTCGCGTAATACATTCCGCGAAATGGCATTGTTCGGAAAGATCCCGGGAATAACAAGAGCAAGCTGGTAAACTAAATAAATTTAATATATAATTGCTCCGCGTGCGGAGTAACATATAAAAACAAATAAAATGGACGCAATAGCAGATTACCTAACAAAGATCAGGAATGCAATGAAGGCTCAACACCGTGTGGTTGAAATTCCTGCATCGAATATTAAAAAAGAGATCACTAAAATTCTTTTTGACCAGGGTTATATCCTTAGCTATAAATTTGAAGATAGTGCCAATAAACAAGGCATTATCAAAATAGCTTTGAAATACAATCCCAATAAACAGCCTGCGATTAAGGCTTTGAAGAGGGTAAGTACTCCCGGAGCACGTCATTACACTAACGTGGGTACTATGCCGCGTGTATTGAATGGTTTAGGAGTAGCGATTCTTTCAACTTCAAAAGGACTAATGACCGATAAGCAGGCGAAAAAAGCGAATGTAGGCGGTGAAATACTTTGCCACGTTCATTAAAATATATTAAGAACTAAGAAAACTAACGAAAATGTCACGAATAGGTAAATTGCCGGTTACTCTTCCAAAAGGTGTTGAAGTAAAGGTGTCAGATAAGAACCTGGTAACTGTAAAAGGTCCCAAAGGTGAATTGAATAAATCACTTGATACTGCAATAACTGTGAAGGTTGAAGAAGGTAAAGTTGTTCTTGCAAGAGCAACTGAACAAAAGCGCCACAAAGCGCTTCACGGTTTATACCGTGCGCTTATTGCTAACATGGTTCACGGAGTGTCACAGGGATACAAAACAGAACAGGAACTTGTTGGTGTAGGTTATCGTGCTGCGCACAAGGGCCAGATGCTGGAGCTTACATTAGGCATGTCGCATAACGTGGCTTTTGAACTGCCAAAAGAAATTAAATTGCTTACAGCCACTGAAAAAGGTAAAAATCCGACCATTATGCTTGAAAGTTCTGATAAAGAACTGATAGGTTTGGTCGCTTCTAAAATACGTTCGTTAAGGAAACCTGAGCCATACAAGGGCAAGGGTATTAAGTTCGCTAACGAAATATTGAGAAGAAAAGCCGGTAAAGCTGCCGGTAAATAATAAAAGATAAACCAAGAAATTATACTATAATACAAATGGCAACAGCAAAAGATTTCAGAAGAAGCGGGATAAGAAAAAGAGTCAGGAAAGTAGTTTCCGGTGATTCTAACGCTCCGCGTATGAGTGTATTCAGAAGCAACAAGCAGATATCTGCTCAGCTGATCGATGATGTTAAAGGTATTACAATTGCATTCGCTTCTTCATCTGAAAAGGAACTGGAAGCAAAAACAAAAAAACTTCCCAAGATTGAACAGGCAAAGCTTGTTGGCAAAACACTTGCAGAGAAAGCTATTAAAGCCGGCATCAAAGAAGTTCGTTTCGACAGGAATGGTTACCTATATCATGGACGTGTTAAATCATTGGCTGATGGTGCACGTGAAGGTGGACTTAAATTTTAATTTGAATAAATCGTAAACATAAAAATATAAAATGTCAAACGTAAGTGTAAAAAGAGTAAAGTCAAGCGAGATCGAATTAAAAGATAAGCTTGTGCATGTAGGCCGCGTAACAAAGGTTACTAAAGGTGGTAGAACATTCAGCTTTTCTGCGATTGTAGTTGTCGGAAATGAAAAAGGTGTTGTTGGATACGGCTTGGGTAAAGCAAAAGAGGTAACCGATGCTATTACGAAAGGTATTGATGATGCTAAAAAGAACCTTATAAAGGTTGCTATAAATAAAGGAACTGTTCCGCATGAGCAGAATGGTAAATTTGGCGGCTCACGTGTGTTTTTAAAACCTGCCGCTCACGGTACCGGTGTAATTGCCGGTGGTGCGATGCGTTCGGTTTTGGAAAGCGTTGGTATCACTGATGTGTTGGCGAAATCCAAAGGCTCATCAAATCCGCACAACGTTGTTAAAGCAACTATGGATGCATTGATGAAACTGAGAGATGCTTCTACAGTGGCTCAACACAGAGGCATTTCAATGGAAAAAGTATTTAACGGTTAAAAAGCAGAACAATGGCTAAGATAAAATTAAGACAATACAAAAGCTCAAGCGGAATGCCAAAGCGTCAATTAAAGACCTTGGAATCATTGGGCTTTAGAAGAATGAACCAGGTTATTGAAGTTGAAGGAACACCCCAGGTTTTAGGGATGTTCAATAAACTGAAGCACCTTGTAAAAATTGAACAATAATATTTAAAGGGATAATAACAATGAAACTACATACATTAACACCTGCAAAAGGTTCGGTTAAAAATCAAAAGAAAAGAATTGGTAGAGGACAAGGTTCCGGAAAAGGCGGAACTTCCACAAAAGGACACAAAGGTGCTCAGTCACGCTCAGGTTATTCGCAAAAGCGTGGATTTGAAGGTGGTCAGATGCCTTTACAAAGACGTATCCCTAAATTCGGTTTCACAAATATTAACCGGGTTGAATACAGGGCGATCAACCTCGACATTCTTCAGAAATTATCTGAAGACAAAAAGCTTACAGCTATTGATCCTGCTGCATTATATACACACGGCTTTTGTTCTAAAAATGAGCTGGTGAAAATACTTGGTCGTGGCGAAGTTAAAGGTAAGCTCGAAGTAAAGGCGCATGCGTTCTCCGCTTCAGCAAAAACTGCTATTGAAGCAAAAGGTGGTTCAACTGAAGTTGTAAAGCATAATTGAGTGAAAATCTGATATGAAAAAGTTAATTGAAATAATAAAAAATATCTGGAGTATAGAGGATCTCAGGGTTCGTATTCTGAATACGCTCGGGTTTATTCTTATTTACAGGCTGGGTTCGTATATCGTATTGCCTGGTGTTGATCCATCCCGTCTTGCTAATTCTGGTCATGAAGCGGAAGGTATTGTTGGACTCATTAATATTTTTGCCGGTGGAGCTTTTTCACGTGCTTCCGTATTTGGTTTGGGCATTATGCCATACATTTCGGCATCCATCGTTATTCAGTTATTGAGCATGGCCATTCCTTATTTTCAAAAATTACAGAAAGAAGGAGAGAGTGGACGCAAAAAAATTAATCAATACACACGGATGCTCACCATTGTGGTTACAATACTACAGGCTCCGGGATATATTGCTTCACAGATCATTCCGCACATTGGCCCTCAGGGTTTTTATTTCTATTTCCAGTCTACACTTATTTTGGTAACGGGTACCATGTTTGTTATGTGGTTGGGTGAGCGTATCACCGATAAAGGTATCGGAAACGGTATTTCATTATTGATCATGGTTGGAATTGTTGCACGTTTACCATTTGCCATTATTGCTGAGTTTGGTCAACGCCTCGAAAGCACCGGCGGAGGTTTGATCATATTCCTGGTGGAGATCGTAT
>JACPDY010000060.1 GCA_016183775.1 Bacteroidota bacterium | reverse complement strand
TAAAGTCGGAATCTCGCACATGAAATTGGCGTTTACAGGTTAAGCACCAACCGTTGTTACCAAACATACAAGCAATTGTGTGTGGGAGTACGAAGATGAAAATTTACGCTCTTAACCTGTTCTTAAAAAATTGAATATCACTGCTTAACTAAATTATATACAGATGAAAGCAAAGTAATTGATTGTTATATGTCTTTCCTGTGACAATTATCATAAATACTTGTAATAGTAACTTTATAAAGACAATAATTACCAAAAATTGGCAATAATATGCCTGAGAGATAGTATTTAAGCAGTTTCTGATAATAATCAATACTCTATCTGATATTTATCATTTATCCGCCTTTAATTCTTGTCTATTCTTGTAATAAAAAAATAAAAAAATGAAAACAAGTATAGCAGTATTTAAGTCACATCAGGACGCGGTTTCTTCCCTGGTTTTACTTAACGAAAATAGGTTTCCCCTTAAAAAAGTATCGCTTATGGGAAAGGCCGAGATCATTGACGATAAAATTCATGTCCGGTCGAATGAACCGCTTATAGAGACTCCGGTTATTGCAGGAAGTATATTAGGTACAACAATAGGTTTGTTAAGTGGTATCGGTTTGTTTGCTATTCCGGGATTGGGATTTCTTTTTGGTGCAGGTGCGGTTATCGGAGCCATCTGTGGTTTTGACCTTGGTTTGGTTACAGGAGGTTTAGGCACTCTTTTGCTGCAAATGGGTATAAAAAATGAGTATGCTGTTCAATATGATGAATATGTGAAAGATGGTAAATTCCTTTTGATGATAAATGGCACTAATGAGGAAATAGAAACGGCGAAAAGGATAATGGGTAAAAGGCATATTGGTTATGATGTACATGATTATAAACAGGTAGCATGAAATTAAGTACAGATAATAAAAAGCATTTCGGCAAGGTGTCTGAACAAATTAAAAAATTCAGGAATATCACGTTATCTGATCTCGCAATTGTTGGGGGGAAAAATTCTTCTTTGGGCGAAATGTTCAGCCGGTTAAGTTCCAAAGGAATCAGAGTTCCTGATGGTTTCGCAACGACGAGTTATGCGTATTGGAATTTTTTGGAGAAGAATAATATTAAGGAGAAACTTGCGGAGCTGATGAATGAGCTTGATAAAAAGAGCTTCTCTAACCTGAAAGAAACAGGGGCAAAAGCCAGGCAACTGATTCTTGATGGACGAATGCCTGATGATCTGTCTACATCAATTATTCTTGAATATGAAACGCTCTGTAAAAATGACCAGTCTGGAGAAGTTGCTGTAAGAAGCAGCGCCACTGCTGAAGATCTCCCTACAGCGAGTTTTGCCGGTCAGCATGAATCTTTTTTAAACATAAAAGGAAATGAATCATTAATTAAAACGGTTCAAAAGTGTTTTGCCTCACTGTTTACCGACAGGGCTATTAAATACAGGGAAGACAACGGTTTCGGCCACATGAATGTGGCACTATCAGTAGGGGTTCAGAAAATGGTTCGTTCAGATAAATCGTGTTCCGGTGTTGGTTTTACTTTGGAGCCGGAAACAGGTTTCAGGAATATTATTCTTATAACAGGAGTTTGGGGCTTGGGAGAGAACATTGTTCAGGGAGCTGTTACACCCGATGAATTCTGGGTATTCAAGCCGACATTGAGATCCGGAAAGAATGCTATTGTTTCAAAAAAATTGGGTGCGAAGGCTAAAACAATGATCTATAGTGCCGAGAATGGGCAAACTATTGTAAATGTTGAAACGCCATTAGAAAAACGGGAGCAATTTGTATTGAGTGATGATGAAATAACAACATTGGCGAAATGGGCACTTATCATCGAAGAACATTATGGAAAGCCTATGGATATTGAATGGGCAAAGGATGGTATCAGTGGAGAACTTTTTATTGTGCAGGCAAGGCCGGAAACCGTTCAGAGCAGAAAAGATCCTTTTATTTTAAAGGAGTATAAGCTGGCCGGGAAAGGTACGGTTTTGGCAACCGGTTTGGCTGTTGGCAATAAAATTGCTTCAGGGAAAGCAAGAATACTGCAATCTCCTGCTGAATCGGATAAGTTGTTGCCCGGAGAAATTCTGGTGACTGAAATTACGAGTCCGGATTGGGATCCGATATTGAAAAAGGCCGCTGCTATTATTACCAGCAAAGGCGGACGAACAAGCCATGCTTCAATTGTTGCAAGAGAATTGGGTGTTGTTGCTGTGGTGGGTGCCGGAGATGCCATTTCAAAAATTAAAGATGGCCAAACCATTACTGTTTCCTGCGCAGAAGGGAAAGCCGGTTATATATATGATGGCTTGCAAAAATGGACTGAGAATGAAATTGATTTCAGGAATATTCCCATGCCAAAAACAGATCCCATGTTGATCCTGGGTGATCCGGATAAGGCGTTCCAGCTTTCATTTTATCCCAACAAAGGGGTAGGCTTAATGAGACTGGAATTTATTATCAGCACGCTTGTGAAATTTAAGGAGCTTAAGGATGAAAAGGTTAAAAATGAAATAGAAGCTATCACACATCATTATCCGGATAAGGAAAAGTATTTTACAGATAAGCTGGCACAGGCTGTGGCAACCATTGCATGTGCGTTTTATCCGAAAGATGTGATTGTGAGAATGAGTGATTTCAAAACAAATGAGTATGCTAACCTTATAGGCGGACAGGACTTTGAGCCAAAGGAGGAGAACCCAATGATAGGTTTTCGGGGTGCTTCAAGGTATTACAACGAAAGGTATAAAGAAGGTTTTCGCCTGGAATGTGAAGCAATGAAAATAGTGCGCAATGAAATGGGCTTAACTAATGTTAAGTTGATGATCCCTTTTTGCCGTACGGTGAATGAGGGAAAGAATGTTGTGGAAATCATGGAGAATTATGGACTAAAGAGGGGTGAGAACGGATTGGAAATTTATGTGATGGCAGAAATACCAAGCAATATTATACTTGCGGAGGAGTTTGCGAAAATATTCGATGGATTTTCAATTGGTTCTAACGACCTTACCCAACTTACATTTGGGATTGACAGGGATTCATCCATAATAAGTGATCTCTTTGATGAACAGAATGAGGCTTCGAAAAGGATGATAACAATGGTAATACAAAAGGCGAGGGCTTGTGGCAGAAAAATAGGTTTATGCGGGCAGGCACCAAGTGATCATCCGGAGTTCGCTGAGTTTCTTGTGGCGCAGGGTATTAACAGCATATCATTTGCCGCTGATGCCCTTATTGGCGGAATTGAGAATATGAATAAGGCAGAGAATAAATTAATAAGGAATACTGAAGATGATCGGTTGATTCCTGCATAAAACTTTTTGCACCATAATCATTTTTGTTTAAATTGGGTATATCATTAAAACCTAAAACCAGATAACATGAAAAAAATTATACTGATTTCTACACTGCTTGTACAAACAATACTTTATGGACAAGCCATACCAAATGGCACGTTTGAAACCTGGAATTCGACACCATATAACGAACCTGATGGATGGTATTCCGGGAATATGGAATCCATCCGAAAGATGGGTGTTGTTTGTGTTACAAAGGTAGCTGGATTTGGCACCAGTGGATTCGCGGTACGGATGGAAACAAAAGTGGTTGGCAGTGATACCTCCCACGCATACATTTCGAACTCCCAGGGGGATCCCCTTTCAGGAAAAGGCGGGGCACCTTACTCTCAGAAACCTGCAAATATCACAGGCTACTATCGTTACAATCTTCCCGTAAAGGATACAGCTTTGTTTTTTGTAATATTCAAGAAAAATGGAAGTATTGTAAGTAATGATCTGTTTAAAATAAGAGGAACAGGAAGTCAAAGTACATTTGCATCATTCTCTTTTCCGCTTACACTTGCTGTTACCCCTGATTCGGTTATTATTGCGGCTGCAGCGAGTAACCTGATGTCAAATGTGGGTGTTCAAAACGGTAGTTTTCTGGAGCTGGATAAATTAGTTTTTACCGGAACAGGCATTACTCAGCAGGTTTCGAACAATGAATTTGAAAACTGGACGACAAAAAACTATGATATTCCCGGAGGCTGGGAAGTGTGGGGTGATGGAGTAACTAAAACAACAGACAAATATGCAGGCAGCTATGCCATTCGATTGGAAACAACAAGCGATCATGGAGCAAATTCATCAGGGATAACAACAGGCCAAATGACACAAAAAAGCGGACCTGCCGGAGGTCGTCCTTATACAATGATGAAGGACACACTTTGTGGTTATTATAAATACACATCTATGGGTAGTGATACTGCAAATGTCTATATTTCACTTACAAATAAAGGTACAAACGTTGGAGGCGGAGCTAAATGGCTGATCGCTGCGACAAACTATATTTATTTTGAAGTTCCTTTCCAGGCTGGTGTTGCTCCGGATACCATACGTATAGATTTTCAATCGTCGCATTGGCCTACACAATCAGTTAACAGCGGAAGTGTTTTGTTTGTAGATAATTTGTGGCTGAAATCTTCACCACTGGGTATTTTTGAAAATGAAAAACGGAGTCTGGAAAGTTATTCTTATCCAAATCCTGCTAAAGATATTTTATCTGTGAGGTTTGAAAAAAGCATTTACAACTCAATTACATTGGTTATGTATGATGCGATCGGGAGAGAAGTTAATATGGGGGATATCACCATCAACACAAACTCATTACAGGTAAATATCGCAGATCTTCCTTCAGGAATGTATTTTTATATAATCAGAACAAGTGAAGAATCTTTAGGAAATAAATTTATTAAGCAATAAAATAACACTGATATAAAAATGAGAGGGTTGCATCGTTATGATAGCAGCCCTTTCCGGTTTTTTGAGGAAATACAGAGATTAAAGATTATTGTGCAACCCAGCCCCCATCCACGGCTATTGCATCTCCTGTTATAAACGACGCACCATCCGAGCAAAGCCAGATCACAGCGTTTGCCACTTCCTCCGGCTGTCCTAACCTGCCAATAGGTTCCATGTTCGCAAACTGTTTTTCTATTTCTTTATTCTTACCGGTAAAACGATCGATCATTGGTGTTTTAATTACACCAGGGCATACCGCATTAATACGAATCCCCAGTTTGGCATATTCAAGCGCCGCAGTTTTAGTAAGCCCTATCACACCATGTTTACTAGCTACATAAGCAGGCAAGCCGGGAAAACCAACCAATCCTGCTATAGATGCACAATTTACAATGGCACCCCTTTCCTGCTTAAGCATTTGCTGAATTTCATATTTCATACATATCCACACTCCTTTTAGATTAACACCAATGGTGCGTTCCCAGGTTTCTTCAGTACACTCATGGGTAGGAGCAGATGCTCCTTCAATTCCCGCATTATTAAAGGCATAGTCAAGGCGGCCATAGGTAGAAATAGTCTTTTCTATCATTGCTTTAACATCCGCCGCATTTGAAACGTCACATTTAACAAATAGTGCGGTTCCGCCTTTTGCCTTTATCAGGTTGAGTGTCTCATTATCTTCAATACAATCAGCAATTACAACTTTTGCGCCTTTATCGGCAAACGCAATTGAAGCAGCCCTTCCGATCCCGAAGCTGCCACCGGTAACGATGGCTACTTTGTTTTCAAATATTTTTTCCATGTTTTCATTTATTTGTTAGTGAGCAAAGGTATTTATTGCCATATTTATGAGGATGATGACAGTCACTCAATAAAGTGATTGATATCATTCTGAAATTTCAGGAAAAGGTCAACTAGCGGGAGTGTATTTGAGAAATATGATATTATAGACTAACATAGCTGAAATTATGTCGATTGGAAAAAATAAACAGTTAGACGGACTTGATGAGGGACAGGCAAAATTGGCTTTGCAGCAGAATGGGTATAACGAACTTCCTTCCACCAGAACGAAGTCCTCTTTTTCCATAATTCTGGGTGTGTTAAAGGAGCCCATGTTCATTCTTCTTATTTCGTGCGGCACACTTTACATTTTATTGGGTGATGTTGGAGAAGGTTTGATGCTGATGGCATCGGTTGTAATTATTATCATCATTACTTTTTACCAGGAGAAAAAAACAGAGCGGGCATTGGAAGCCTTACGTGAATTATCCAGTCCCAGGGCTCTGGTTATAAGGAATGGAAAGGAGAAGAGAATTGCAGGACGCGAAGTTGTGGTTGGAGATCTGGTGATAGTGCAGGAAGGGGACCGTGTTTGTGCTGATGCCATAATTATAGATGCGCTCAATTTAAAAATAGATGAATCGCTTTTAACAGGGGAGTCTGTTGCGGTAAGAAAATCAGAATGGGACGGAAAAAGTTCATTTGCTTTTCCTTCGGGTGACAATTCTGCATTTGTTTATTCAGGAACTTTAGTCATACAGGGTCATGGAATAGCAACAGTGATCGCCACCGGCATGAATACTCAATTCGGGAAAATAGGTAAATCCATAGAGGAAGTTAAAGAAGAGCCCACCTTGCTGCAAAAGGAAACCGGACAAATAGTTAAAACTTTTTCCATTATTGGTTTTGGGGTATGCATTTTGCTGATCATTGTTTTTGGGATAACAAGGAATGACTGGCTGCATGGAATTCTTGCCGGCCTTTCATTGGCCATGGCCATGCTTCCTGAGGAGTTTGCTGTGGTACTTACCATATTCATGGCTATGGGAGCATGGAGAATGTCGAAGAAAAATGTACTTACACGTAAAGCAGCTTCCATAGAAACACTTGGCGCCGTTACCGTATTATGTGCTGACAAAACAGGAACACTCACACAGAATAAAATGAGTGTCCGGAAGCTCTTTGCCGGCAGGAAATTTCTGAATGTGAATGAGGAAGCCGGATTTGAATTACCTGAAGAATTTCATCAATTGGTTGAATATGCGATCCTGGCCAGTCAACGCAGTCCTTTTGATCCGATGGAACGTGCTTTTCTCAATTTAGGTGAAAGGAAGCTGGCCGGAACCGGGCATCTTCATAATGATTGGAAACTGGAAAAAGAATATCCTTTGTCTGCTGAGCTGCTAGCCATGTCTCATATATTTAAAGCCCCCGGTGAAAATGAATTTGTGATCGCCGCAAAAGGATCACCGGAGGCCATTGCAGATCTGTGCCATTTTACCGCATCACAATCGGAAGAGTTGAAAATGAATATTTCGGCTCTTGCTTCCGAAGGATTAAGGGTATTGGGAGTTGCGAGAGGGTTGTTTTCCGGCTCAGGTAACTTACCTGCGCAACAGCACGATTTCAATTTTGAGTTTATCGGATTAGTGGGACTCGAGGACCCTTTAAGAGAAAGCGTAAAACAGGATCTTGAGTTGTGTTACAAAGCGGGTATACGGGTTATCATGATCACAGGTGATTATCCCGTTACAGCTCAGAATATCGCACGAAGGATGGGTTTGAAAAATGCCGGTGAGGTTATTACCGGAGATGACTTGGGTGAAATGAATGAATTGGTGCTTCGCGAAAAGATCAGGACCACTAATATTTTTGCCCGGGTTGTACCAGAGCAAAAACTGATGATAGTTAATGCTTTGAAAGACAATGGTGAGATTGTCGCCATGACAGGAGATGGAGTTAATGATGCTCCGGCTCTGAAAGCTGCGCATGTCGGTATATCAATGGGACAGCGGGGAAGTGATGTGGCCCGTGAAGCGTCTTCTCTCGTTTTACTCGATGATAATTTTTCCTCTGTTATTTCAGCTATACGGATGGGACGGAGGATTTATGATAATATGCAAAAGGCCATGAGCTATATTTTTTCAGTCCATGTGCCTATAGCGGGGTTGACATTAATTCCTGTTTTGTTTTTCCATCTTCCTATAATTCTTTTTCCTTTACATATCGCTTTTCTTGAACTTATCATTGATCCTGCATGCTCACTGATTTTTGAAGGTGAAGAAGAAGAAAAGGATATTATGGATCGTCAACCCAGGAAGACCGATCAGCCGGTTTTCGGGGTCCGGAGAATCGTATTGAGTTCGTTGCAGGGAATATCTGTATTGATTTTTTCACTGGCGGTTTACCTTTTTGCCATGTATCTGCAGAGGCCCGAAGATGAAATTCGCGCGCTGACATTTACTACCTTGATCATCGCAAACATCGGACTGATACTCGTTAATCGATCACATACAAGAACCATCATTGAAACTTTCAGGGAAAAAAATACATCAGTAAAATGGGTAGTCGGGGGGGCAGCGGGTTTTTTGCTCTCTGTTTTATTTATCCCTTCTTTACGCAAGCTCTTTCACTTTGATATTCTTCACTCCGACGACCTGCTGATTTGCTTTTTAGCGGGGACATTGAGTATAATGTGGCTGGAGTTGATCAAGGTGTTCAATCGGAGAAGATCTGACAAAGCATAATATATGTACTAAGCCGAATGCACCTGTTGTATTAGTTACCCTCCATAGACCTTTTTGGCAAAACTATAATGAGCCGGGTTGAGCGGCAGCAATAATGTGGAAAAAATTCAGAGTGTTTTAGACATTTGTTCACAGATAAACTCCCGATGCCATACACCGGGAGCTTGTTAGATTATTGAATTCAGTTTGTCACAGCCGATTCCTTTTTACGGCTTTCAAAGTATTTTAAAAGCAAATCGGGGAGTTTCTCGAAGGCGGCGTTTATTCCACTCGGACTTTTAGTTGAAATAAATTGGATCTGCTCCGCGCGTGAAATTAAAAAACCGATCGGGGTCATTCCCATCCCGGCACCCCCACCGCCGCCTTCACCTTGTCCGTGCTTAGGATCGTTTCCCATACCTTCGCCGCCTCCGACTCCCATTCCCAGTGCTATTACAGGTACACAGCTGAATTCACCAAGTTTAAATTCTTTGCCGATAATTGTTTCTGTTTTTGCTTCGCTCTTTAAGAACTCAGTCATTCCTTTGATCAATTCTTCAAAATTTGTTTTCATGTTGATTTGTTTTTATTTATTGTTTAAAATAAGCCTTCAGGATTCTGAAAGCATTGTTTTTAAGAGTCAATGCGATTTCTGTTTTTCCAAGAAAATTGATCTGGAATGTTTTGCCGGTTATTGCGCTAAGTGGATACATCATGGGAAATAATTCTCCATTCAGGGCCATATTGCCCGTATCTATATTTGCATAAAAATTTTCCACTTTGAATGATTTAATTATAGAAAAGAAACGATGAAAACTGGGTCTGAATGCAGTTGATTTTTGTGTTTTTGTTTCTTTTTCCATTGTTTTCTTTTCAAATCCATTAAAAGACAATTTTTTTCGTATTCCGAAAAGACATATTTCCGCATGACCGGACAGATTATCTGTGATCCAGCACACTGAAAATACCGGCACAATGCGAAACCGATAGAGGTTGTAACGGGAGTCTATTTCCAATAAGAGTGGTGCAAATAACAGGTATATCATCAGGCAAAAGAAAATTAAAGTTGTAATAACAAGAAGGTTGATCAGCATATTGAAAACCAATTGCACAAATATTAAAAGTATTGAATGAGAAGAGGATGATTTTGATCAATGAGTGAACTGATTTTGATCAGGTACCTGTTTATTGTCCGGAATTGGAAATGGTCCTTGGAATTGCTGTGAAAACAGAATGACATTATTCAGTGCCCATGCAACCCGGCAATAATGGCCATAAATCTTACATCTGTTATGTGCAATGATGAGTTGTATGATTATTAGGAAATAGATGAAGTAATATTGCGTAAGGCATCAGTGATGCACAAAATGACAATGCGCCTTAATTGATTTAACCATTAAATTTTGGGGCCATGAAAACTAAACTTAAACCCGCAACAAAGCAAAAGATAAAAACTTCTGTTAAAATTTTGCTGGCCACATTTGGCATGACCGTGTCTGCTCTTATTTTGTTTTTAATCATGTCGCAGCCTGAGCTTCCATCAGCTCAATCGGCCTCCTTTAATTCCGGAAATTGCCTGACGTTTAATGGGCTTACTACAGGTGTGATTTTTACGGACAACGATTTGAATTTGTCATCAGGAAATACAATGTCAGTGGCAACATGGGTTAAATGGGGAAGCAAATCCGTTGCAGGTTCCTGGGCGAATGTAATTACTTTGAACAATAGCAGTGGCAGTGGAGATGCCGGCCAATTCTGGCTTCAGCATAACAATAGCAACTCTCAATTCGAATTTGCCATCCAAAACAAATTCTCGGAAAGGTCATTTGTTCAGAGTACCACTAATCCCTCAGAAGGAAAATGGTATCATGTTGCCGGAGTTTATGACGGAGGCTTTATTAATTTATATGTCAATGGTATTCTTGAAGCGCGTACAGTCTTTACAGGAGATATAAATAATTTACAGGGGAATTTTAAACTTGTTTTTGGCAAGTCGGCAAATTCAGGTAACAGTTACCGGAGATTTAATGGAGATATTGATGAAGTTTCAATTTGGAACTCCGCACTTACCCAGGAACAGGTTCGGAGCATAATGTGCAGAAAACTTGTGGGAAATGAAACGGGGCTTGCCGGATACTGGAGGATGAATGAAACCTCCGGATCAGTTGTAACCGACCTTACTTCAAATTACAGAAACGGAACCAGTGTAAATACAAGTATCACATTTTCAGGTGCGCCCGTCGGTGATGCAAGTTATTACGCATATGGCAGTTCTTCTGCTTCAATGAAAGATCCTGTCTTTGGAGATTCGCTTACCGTTAATAATTTCAGTTCAGCTCCGGCCGGGCTACATATATACAGAATAGACACTATTCCGAATACATTAAGTCTGCCAACCGGGTATGTCAAGCTGAGTCAAATACATTATTATGGTATTTTTATTGTCAATTCTACCGGTGAAACCTACAGTGTTACCTATAGTTATAAGGGGCATCCGGGTGTGCATGACGGGTTATTTCTCGGGTTGCTTAGTCGCACTGACAATACCATATCCGTATGGCTCGATCTGTTGGCCACACTCAATGTTGCAAACAATTCTTTATTTAAAAATGGCCAGACAGGGAGAAATGAATATATTATTGCCAGCAAAAATATTATAAACCCGCTTCCAATTGAGCTTATTGAGTTTAATGCTGTATGTGAAGGAAATAAGGTATATATAAAATGGACCACTGCCTCAGAAATAAACAATGATTTTTTTACCGTTGAGCGTACGGTTGACCGTGCGGATTTCGAAACTGTTGCTATGGTGAAAAGTCCCGGTACCACCTCGGGTAAAAAAAGTTACTCAGTGATTGATGAAAGTCCGTCGCCGGGAACCTCCTATTACAGGATAAAACAAACTGATTTCGATGGTAAAACAGAATCATTTAGCTTAACTGCGATCAACTTCTCTAAACAAATTGATGAATCATTTGAATTGGCCAAAGCATACCCCAATCCATTCAATAAAGAATTCAGTATTGATCTCAATTGTAAAAAGGAAATAGTATTAAATATGAAAATAACAAGTCCGGATGGAAAGGTAGTTAAAGAAGATGTGTTCAATTGCAGTGAAGGGAATAATACATATACTTACTCAGGCTATTCAGGATTAATGAATGGAAATTACATCGTAAATTTTTGGGATGCCAGTGGATGCAAAGTATTTACTAAACTCATCAGGAAGGAGTAATAATCTGAACAGGATCATGTTTCAGAAAAAATAATATCCTCGTTCCTGATGATATCGGTTTCTGAAATAATTGCCGCACGTTCAACAACTGCTTTCAATTCTCTGATATTTCCGGGCCATTGGTGTCTGAGCAGAGTTTCAAAAACTTCCTTGTCAAATGATTTGGTTCAGATACCGTTCTGTGAACAGAATTCTTTCAAAAAATATTTGGCCAGAATGATCACATCATTTTCCCTTTCTTTTAGAAGAGGCAGGGTGATCAAAAAGCCCTGGAGCCGGTAGTACAGGTCTTCTCTGAACTTACCTTCTTTAACAAGAGAATTTAAGTTTTTGTTTGTCGCCGCAATAACACGCACATCGAGTTCAATTTCTTTGTTACTTCCAACCCGGGTGATTTTTTTCTCCTGCAGCACACGTAATAAGCGGGTTTGCAGGTGCAGACTCATGTCACCTATTTCGTCAAGGAATAAGCTTCCTTTATTCGCTTCTTCAAATTTGCCGATTCTGCGGGCTTCCGCGCCGGTAAATGCGCCTTTCTCATGTCCAAAAAGTTCACTTTCTATCAGGTCTTCAGGTATTGCAGCCATGTTCACTGCAATATATGCAGCTCCTTTCCTGGGAGAATTGTAATGAATCGCCTTGCCTATTAATTCTTTCCCTGTACCGCTTTCTCCGGTAACAAGTACCATCATGTTTGTTTTTTCAACTTTCTGGATCAGTCGAAGTACGTTCAGTATCGCCTTGCTTTCACCTATGATCTTATAATACTTTTGCCTGTCACCTATTTTTTTTTGCAGCGATTCAACCTCTTTCCTTAAGCGTACATTCGCACTTAAATTTTTAATTGAATTAAGTACCTGTATAAGGCTGTCCGCTTTTTTTATAATGTAATCCTTAGCCCCGTTCTTATAACACTGAACCACTATTTCTACTTCAGATTGGCCGCTTATAATTAAAGGAATAATATTCTTATCAATACGTGTAACTTTTTTAAGAATTTCCAGGCCATTATGATCAGGAAGATTAAAATCAATTGTAACAATATCGGGCTTTGCATGAAGCGCTTTAAGAAAATCTTCGCCATTTACAAAATGAGTGATGTTATAATTGTCATTATCCTCTAATCCGAGCTGAATGGTTTTAGCATATACAGGATCATCTTCAAGAATAAAGATCTGCACGGGGAATTTGTTTTCCATTTAAATGAACATTTTCAATTTTCTTTTTTTTGCCAGGTGATCATGATCTCAAATTTATGCTTTTCCTGTAAGCCGGCTATGTATTTTATATAATATATGACCGATGTAAGAAATGGCGTTCTTTTGCGCATATTAAAACCAACATTCGCCATACACTTGCGTATACAAGTTAAATTTAATAATGAATAGTTTGGAACTTCAAACGATCATTTAACATAAGCCGCTCAGATATGAAAACTGCTATCCTAACCGCCAAAAGTGCCACCCCGTTTCAACTTGGAAATTATTACCTTGGAGAGGCCGAGCAGAAAGAAAAGCTGGGTCCACTTACAAAGCTGGCAGCCTTTATATGCGACGCTCCAATATCAGTCATCACACTTTCCGATAAAAGCGGGCAGCGTCTGATATCTAATTACGGATTGAACATTAAGGGCACCGCACAATGCGCTTCCTTTTGCCAATATACCGAGAAGGCTAAGGGAATCTTTGAGGTGAGAGATGCACAAGCTGATAAGCGTTTTCCCTTTGGTTAAGGGTTATCCGCATATTCGTTTTTATACCGGAATGTCGCTGATCAATTCAGAAGGACAAACTCTGGGTTCATTGTGTATAGTTGATACAGTGCCCAGGAAGCTGACACTATCACAGAAAAGAGGATTGGAAACGCTCGCAGGGCAGGTTGTGCTGCATTTTGAACTCAGGCAGCAAAGAATGCAGATGGAGGTAAGTGAACGTTATTATCGCGAAATATTCAATCATACCGAGGGTTTATTTTGTACGCATGACATGGAAGGCAACATTCTATCGTTGAATCCTGCCTCCGCAAGATCAATGGAGCGCACTGAGGATAGTCTCATCGGCGTGAATCTTTCTGAACTGCTCGCTCCCTATTTGAAGACAATGTTCGGCGATTACCTTAAACAGATCGCGACCCAAAAAGTAACTGAAGGCGTAATGCACGTTATTTCAGCAACAGGAAAAGATCGTTATTGGGCATATCGGAATGTACGTATAGATAACCCGGGAAAACCGTCCTACGTTGTCGGGCTTTCGCAGGATATTACAGAGCGCATCCGGCTGGAAAAGGAACTCAAGAAGGCAAAAAAAGATGAAGTCGAATTGCGTAAATCAAAAGAGGTTTTTTTTGCAAGCATGAGTCATGAGTTGAGAACACCTTTGAACGCCATTACCGGGTTCACGAAATTGCTGTTTAAAAAAGATCTTCCGAGAACGGAAATGAAGTACATTAATGCCATTCACTCTGCAGGTCAAAATCTGCTGGCGGTTGTTAATGATATTCTTGATATAGGAAGACTTGAGGCTGATAAAATGGTCTTTGAGGAAATTCCATTCGACCCGCGTGCTGTTATTTCTTCTGTAATTGATCTGCTTAAATTCCAGGCAAAGGAAAAGGGAATACGGATTATTAAAAGGATTGATGCAAATGTGCCTGCACTTGTTTCGGGAGATCCTGTCAGGCTAAACCAGATATTGATCAATCTTGTTGGAAACGCAGTGAAATTCACCGAAAAGGGACGCATAACCATACAGTTGATTAGCCGGGAAAATGAAGCAGGTAAAACATTTTTCATTTTTTCAGTTAAAGATACCGGCATTGGAATTGCAAAAGACAAAATTCCTATGCTATTTAATATTTACTCACAGGGAGGTACTGACATTAACAGGAAATACGGCGGAAGCGGACTTGGGCTCGCTATTGTTAAACAATTAGCCGAGAAGCAGGGTGGCACAATTGCAGTGAAAAGCCAATTGGAAAAGGGAAGTACTTTTATTGTTGCAATTCCATATAGGGCGGAGGTAAAAATTGATAAACCTGTAAAACAGGGTAATGTATCCGGGCAGGTAAAAGCGTTAACTGATCTGAATATTCTGCTGGCTGATGATAATATACTGAATCAGCAATTGGGCATTGATGTGCTGCAAGCGGCCGGTCATGTTGTTGAAACAGTGAGTAACGGGCGTGAGGCAATTGAAAAGATCAGTCGGGGTAAATTTGATGTGATCCTTATGGATATAAATATGCCCGAAATGAATGGTGTTGAAGCGACTACCTATATAAGAAGCAGGCTGGAATATCCTTTGAGTGATATTCCGGTCATAGCCCTCACTGCCGGAGTAACGGATCAGGAAATAAAGAAACTTATGGGTGCGGGGATGAATGGCTACATAGCTAAACCTTTTGACCCTGGTCTTCTCATAGAGAAAATTAACTCATTGCTGAATAGCGCAAGCCGGGACGAAAATTCTATGCGAATTAAAAAAGACACTCAACCCGGGAATGAAATAAAATCAGCCATTGATCTTGGTTATTTAAGCCGGGTTTTAAATGGAAAGAAGGAATTTATCACTGAAGTGATCGGCCTGTTTATTAATAGTGTTCCGTTAACTGTTTTAGATATTGAAACTTCATATAAAAGCAAAAATTGGGAGGAATTGCGAAGAGCCGCGCATAAAATAAGATCCAGCCTTACCACGATGGGAATGGAAAAAACAGCTGCTCTTGCGGAAGCGATTGAAACGGATGCCGGCCGCGAAGGGAATAAAGTAATGATGGCTCCTACGATAATGGCGCTTTCCATTCAATGTTCAAACGCGATAAGAGATCTGAGAAAAAAGATGATTAAACTTTCCTGATGTCATCCCTTTAAATTACACTTAACTTAATATTAGCTGATCATGGCGCTGTTAAATTTACATTTACACTGCAGCCGTTCTTATCTTTAATATTTATAGTGTAAGCTCCGGTACATAAATGATTTTTGTATCTTTTATTATAACCATCGGGCCAGGAGTAGGAGTAAGGGCTTGTGCCTCCTGCGGCAGTAACCATTATCCATTCTTTGCAATCACAGCCAATGCAGTTGGAAGAACCTTTTCTGAATTGTCCTGCCAAAGAAGGAGGAGAAATGAGTGTAGTTGTTGAGGTTGATGTACAGCCTTTGCTGTCTGTAACTTTTACTGTGTAGGTGCCTTGTGCTAAACCTGTTGAGGTTTGTGTCGTCTGTCCATTGTTCCAACTGTATGTATAAGGTGAAGTGCCACCATCACCTGTCGCTGTGGCTGATCCCGTTCCACCATTGCAACTTATGTTGGTTGATGTAGCATTTGCTGTAACTGCAGGGTTAACGCTTACAACAGATGTTGAGGTAGCGGTTAATCCTCCGGCGTCAGTAATTGTTACTGTGTAGGTGGTTGTGTTTGGAGGGCAGGGGCTAATGTTTGCAGTTGTAGCGCTTGTGTTCCAAAGGTAAGTATAGGGTAATGTTCCGTTACTTCCAGTCGCTGTTATGGTAGGACAAGGAGTTGTACCATTACACATTGTCGCTGAATTTACGCTGGCGGTAATATTTGTACAGGGGTCATTCAGAATTGTAAAATATAATGAGTCTATTTTTCTGCATATTTCCGAAATAGTAACCGAATAATTTCCCGGGCAAAGATCAGATATATGATTGGTAGTATTACCTGTATTCCAAAGATAGGAATATGGTTTACCCTGATCGCAATCAATGTTAATGGAGACCTCCCCGTTACATGAACAAGCGGCATTAACCTGTGATGGTATAAATGTAACAGGAGATTCAAGTTTAATTATAAAGCCATCATGGCCCCCGTTTTGAGAATTATCATAGTACGCGCCGCCTCCGGGGTTTAACGTTGGCTCTCCACCACCCGAAAAAAATTCTCCCGTTATAAAGACATTACAGTTTTGATCGGTTGTAATTGCCCTGGGAAAATCTACCGGCGTAGCACCAAAATAGGTAGACCATTTTAAAATATGAGCTCCATTAAATTCTGCAATATACAGGTCGAAGCTATTATTCCACGTGCTATTAACATAATTTCCGCATATAGCACCTGTAATCGGCAAGTCACCGGTAAAGGCGCTATATGTATAATATAAAGATCCGTTACATGTGGATAAAAGGCTGTTTCCATGTTGACTATCACCTGGTCCGGCCCCGCCAAAATAAGTACTCCAGGTCATATTATCTGTATTATTAAAATGAGCGATAAACATGTCATAGGTTCCGGCTAGTGTATTATCAAAATAAGCGCCATTGCCCGGATCCAATGTTTGGAAATCGGTTGAATAAGTCTGCCCTTCAACATAAAAGCCTTGGGCAACACACGAGTCAATTGCAATTGATACTGTGAAATCTGAATTGTTTCCCCCGATCAAGGTGGCCCATAGCCTGTTACCGTTATTATCAAATTTAAGTAATATCCCATCTGAACCGCTAATGGTATTATCGAAATAGCCCCCGGAATTCTGTAGTGGAAAATCGGTTGATTGAGTTCCTCCCGTAACAATCACATTTCCTGCGGCATCATTTAAAACTTTCTGCGGATTATCAGAACCACTTCCTCCGTAAAGAGTAGCCCATAACCTGTTGCCACTATTGTCGAATTTGAGGAGGAAAATATCCGTGCTACTTACAGAATTGTCAAAAAAGGTTCCGGCATCCTGTAAAGGGAAAGTAGGGGATTTGGTGCTGCCAACAATAAAGACGTTTCCTGAATTGTCCGAACAGATAGACGTAGCTATTTCAGTCGGTACAAAATCAAAATTACTTCTGATCATATCGCCCCCATAATAAGTAGCCCATAACCTTACTCCATTATTATTAAATTTTATTATACCTAAATCCTCCGTTCCTCCAAGTGTATTATCAAAGTAGGTTCCGGCATTTTGAACCGGAAAATCTGCGGCAAGGGTATTCCCTACCACAAAAACATTTCCAAATACATCTACCGTAAGATAAACGGCAGCATCCTTTTCTTCCCCGTTTCCACCATAAAAAGTACTCCATAGCATAACTCCCGAATTGGAAAATTTAGAAATAAAATAATCAGTCTGGCCGCCCATTGTGCCATCAAAATAAGTCCCGGCATTTTTAACGGGGAAGCTTGCTCCTGAACTGGTAACATAACCTGAGATAAACAGGTTTCCTGATTGATCGGTTGCCGCATCACAGGGGCCATCCAGTCCCGTACCGCCGAAAAATGTACTCCACTTTAATTTAGGGTCAATAACCAACGGAATTGTGTGATCGTAACTTCCGCATCGAAAAGCGATTCCATGATCATCAACTTTTAAGAATGATGACGGAATTTCTGATCCATCCTTCTGATAACACTGCGGCGCTTCCTCCCGGATATGCCCAAGAGGTGTGCTTAGCACAAGACTTCCGTTCCGATCAACAGCTACATCGCAATATTTATATTTCAATTTTATTCCTGATGGGTCTCCTCCCGGGTTTACAATAAAGTCATATTTTAATTTATCGTCATATGAATATATAACCCAGTCAATGTGAGGATAAACGTTTTTCACGGTAATTTTCCGATAAGCTCTTACATAATATATCCCTTCGGGGCAATAATTGTAAAAGAAATTGTAATGCCCTTCAAGTTTATCTGATTTAATAATATTTTCATTATCAATAGTTGCTCCTTCCAGTAACATATCCACCCGGCTGTACTTTGCCAACGCGTCCTCATCTTCCCTGAATTTCTCAGGAGAATCCCGTTCAACTTCTTCATCCTTTTTTTCGGGCTGTTTAATCAATAAATAACTTAATCCCCATTCGGTAATATATACGTCAATTCCGGACTGACTAGATTTATATAGCAGGTATGGTGCATTATCAGAGTTCTCATCCCTGAATTGTCCCCTGTTTTCAACAAATGCCATACCCCGCCTTTGCAGACCGTGTTCAGACAGGGATGACTTGCTGCCTGAGGCGATGGGTTTCTGGACGGCAGAATTACGGATATTCTGCAACACCCCTTTAGCATTAGTATGTTGAGCACTGATAATGCCTGTAAGCAGTCCAACAAGAATAATTACAAATATTATTTGGGGTTTATTGCTGTAATGTTTGTAGAACATTTTTATCATTTTAAAATTGTTTGATTATGAAATTATGGTGTGTTGAGACTAACATTTATACTACACCTATTTTTATCCATTGCAACTTACTCAAAGTTTTTAAAATTCTCGAACAAAAATTTTTATTATATTTGAGTTCTATTTATTTATTTTAGATTTAATTATCCTCATTTTTATAAATTTTCAAATAATAATATTCATAATTATTTGAATTCTAATATGAAATCTGACCAACTTTTTAGTCTCATTAAATCACTCAATAAAAGCGAAAAAAGGTATTTTAAGCTTTTTCTTTCCCTGCAAAATAAACTTGGCGATCATTATGAATTGTTATTTAATTGTATTGAACAACAAGTATATTACAGCGAACAGGAGATCAAAAAAGTCCTATCAGCACATTCTTTTATCAGCCGGTTTCCGTATGAAAAAAACCGACTGTATAACCTGATACTTATTGCCCTTCGACGCTATCATTCAGGTAAAAGTGCCGCCGGGGAGGTCAGAGAGCTATTAGATTTTGCCGAAGTATTATTCAACAAAAAGGAATATAGGCCAAGCTTAAAAATGTTGCTGAAGGCTAGAAAAATTGCGCAAAGTCATGAATTATTCACCTATCTGATTGAAATAGCCGAATTGGAACAAAATGTTATGTTTGAACTGGTAAATATTAATTGGTTTGAAGAACACTTAAATACAATAAACACCTATGTTGAAAACATTATCTGTAACATCAGGAATTTTCAGGGATATAATAATCTAAAGATGAAGTTCCTGCTCACTTACCATAAAACCGGCAGCGTAAAAAGTAAAAAGGAGCTCAGCATTTATAATGCAATTTTTAAAGCTCCCCTGCTTACACACGAAAGAAAAGCCTTGTCGGACAAGGCGAAGGTCGCGTTGTTGTTTTTGCAGGCATCGGGGTTTTATGTAAAGGGTGATGATGTCGGCGCTTTTCATCGCCTTGCAAGACTGAAGAACTATCTGGGAAAAGATAAAAATAGGTTAAGACAGCACCATCATTTGTACGAATATGTCGTGGGGAATATGCTCGAAGTATGCAGTAGCATACAAGATGAAAAAAAAGCGATTTTACTCTTCAGGGAATTTAAGGATCAGGTCGTCGGGAGTAATGCTGTTTCCGCTGGCAAAAAAATATTTCTTGAAGCAAGATATTACAGCAAATTCATTCGCTTTACGCGTTTATCTACGCTCGCAGAGAAAAGAATTGATATTAACAGCCTGCTTAAAGAGTCTGAAATGTGGTTTTCCCAGGTACAAAAGCATCTCAACCCGGTTCATTTGTTCCCTTTTCTTTTGGAAATGAGTTATATCTATTTCGCTTTACAGAACTATCGTCAGTCATTAAAATGGATACAAGGAATAATCAACAAGCCTGTAAAAGGTTTGTGGAGCCATCTCCAGTTATACGCGAAACTTATGGAAGTTCTGATGCTTTATGAATTGAAGGAATTTGATTTAATACCCTACCGTATACGATCCCTGCAAAAGTTTCTTAAACAAAGCGATAAGGATTTTCTTATTGAAGATAAGATTCTTTTATGTATCAGGGATCAATTGACTGACAAAATTTCTGATAACGATAGGCAACAGTTGTACAAAAATTTAAAACAGGAAATTATCAACTTGAAAAAAAACCCGAAGAAAGATGCTATCCCCGCCTATTTCAACTTTGTTGTTTGGCTCGAATCGAAAGTAGAAAACAAACCCTTTGCCGATTTACTAAGAAAAAGAGCGAAACAGAAAAACAATCTCCCTCCCTTGGGATAGACTTGAGCCAATTATTATTATCAACTTCCCTTATCCATATTCTCCGTATTATTACGGTACTGACAAATTAATATCCACACTACACTCATTCTTATCTCCCGAGTTTGACACTTGATTTTTAACAATTCAGCAATGATAGGGGTTTGCTGGCATGGGGTTAGGTTTGTGCCACTACATTTTGGGTTCTGTCTTAAGAATTTTTGGTGGGATTTGCATTCCTAAGGTTTTAAAGAGTTCCACTCCGTTTTGTCCAATATCTGTTCTGATCCAGATGCGCTTTGAAGAAGTTTCAACCGGAACAACCATTACACTTGCTAACTCCTGTATGGCTGTTGGAACGGTAAGTGCACGTTCCCGGATGAGATTTTCATCTATGGCTTTTGATTTCAGTTTAATTTTTTTCTGCCGAAGCTTTTTTGTGAGATAAGCCTGGCACAGATAGGCCAGGAAACAAACGGTCAGGTGTCCGATGATACGCTGGTTAGTCCAGTGGAAGATTGGTCTGATACTAAACCGCTAACAAGTCTGACTTAATCCAATTAAATCCACAAAGGGATTTTAACACCTTTCTTTCCTTGGTCAATTGCCATAATTTTTGTTGAAGATGCTCTTCTACGTGATCAATACTTTTGAAGGTATGGTTATTGAATTGTTTTTGTTCTCTCATGTAGTCCCAAATATTTTCAACTGGGTTTAATTGTGGAGAGTAGGGCGGCAAGAATAATAATCTTATGTTGTTTTGGAAGTTTTAAGTCTTTGCTTTTGTGCCATCCTGCCCCGTCCAGTGTCAGTATGATTCGATTGTGCTTAAAGTGATTGGAGAACTCATGTAAAAATGCATTCGT